>NZ_JBHWHH010000080.1:0-31775 GCF_042732555.1 Nocardia sp. NPDC059764 | reverse complement strand
CCGGTGACCGGGCGGCGGGTTCCCGGAGCAATCGGGCTGATTGGTCTGTTTTGTCGGATCAGTCGGCTTCATTCCCATTCTCCCGGCGGCCGCTAGTGGAATGATGCAGGTGTGGGTATCGCTTCCACGGCCAGCGCCGAAGTCCGTACGACCTCAGAGGTTTCCGCGCGGCAAGCCTTCGAGCAGTGGGAGGCCCTCGTCGCGGATGCCGTGCTGCCCTCGATCGTCGAACCGATCGGCGCCGGGCCCTGGCACGGCAAACTCCGCTGCACCCAGTTCGATCGGTCCAGCCTCACGCTGATGACCTCGAGCGCCCAGCGGGTGGTGCGCACCAAGCGTCAGCTCGAGCAGGCCGCCGGGGACTTCCTGCTGGTGAACATCGTGGTCGATGGCTCGAACTGGACCCAGCAGAGCGGCCGGATCACCGAGGGCGGGGCCGGGACCATCGCCTTCTACGACAGCGCCCGCCCGATCGAGAGCCGGACCACCGAGAACGCGGTGTCCACCATCGTGCGCGCGCCCATGGACGCGGTGCTCGACCACGCCGGCCTGGTGCGCGACGAGTTGCCCATCGCCAAGGCCCTGCCCGCCACCGGGGCGATGGGCGTGGTGGCCGACTTCTTCCGGGGTCTGGCCAGGCTCGGCGCGGAGGAGACCGGCCGTGCGGCGGAGGTGCTCGAGTCGCAGGTCACCTCGATGCTCTCGTCGGCGTTGCTGCTGGCCAACGGGCACTCCTCGCCCGGGCCCGCCGATTCGGTCTTCACTCGCCAGCGGGTGCTGGCGGTGCTGCGGAAGCGGTACACCGATCCGGATCTGACCGTCGACGAGGTGGCGCACGCCTGCCTGGTCTCGCGGCGCACCCTCTACCGGGTCTGCGAGGAGATCGGCGGCCCGGCCGCGCTGGTGCGGCAGATGCGGGTCGAGCACGCCCGCAGGCTGTTGCGAGCGGACCCGGCCCGGCCGCTGTCGGCGATTGCCGCGGCGTCCGGTTTCGCCACGGATCGGCATTTCTACCGGGCGTTTCGCCAGGAAACCGGCGTGACGCCGGGGCAATTCCGGTCGCAATTGGACACAGGCACGCGCCGTCGGTAGCTCGGCACGGTATGTCGCTGTGACCGCCTGGCGTTCGGCGAAGGGTGATTGCACATCATCCGATCCGTCGAAGGAGCCGAGGTGCCCACGAAGGTGCGAGTCGCGGCTGTCCAAGCCGAGCCGCGATGGCTGGATCTGCCCGCCGGAGTCGGGCAGGCCATCGGGCTGATCGAGGACGCGGCCGCGGGTGGCGCACAGCTGGTGGCCTTCCCGGAGACCTTCCTTCCCGGATACCCGTGGTGGCTGTGGCTGGAATCGGTGAGCTGGGGCGAGGGTTTCTTCGCACGCTATCGCACCAACTCGATGACGGTGGGGCGCACCGAGTTCCGGCGTATCGCCGATGCCGCGCGCCGGCATCGTATCCATGTACTGCTCGGCTTCAGCGAACGCTGTGGCAGCGCGCTGTACATGTCCCAGTGCCTCATCGACGACCGAGGGGTACTGCTCGGAGTCCGCCGTAAGCCCGAGCTGACACCGTTGGAGCACCAGATCTTCCGCTCCGGCGAGCTCGGCGAGTCGCAGGTCTTCCGCACCGGCATCGGCCGCATCGCGGTGCAGGGCGGCTCCGAGCAGTTGCATTTGCCCGCGCGGCGGGAGCTGGAGCGCACCGGGGCACAGATCCACGTGGTGTCCTGGCCGGGCTTCATCATGGCGCGGGACGTGGACTGGGGCGTGCGGGTGAACAACGCGGCCACGCTCTGGTACGCGGTGGTCGGGCAGCTGAACGTGATCGCGGCGTGCTCGGTGATGGACGTGGCGGGCAGCGAGAGCCGCCGCGGCGTGGAGCCGGCCAAGCAGCTGGTGCCGGGGCCGGGCGGGCACGCGCGCATCTTCGCGCCGGGCGGTGAGGAACTGGCGTCGCCTTTGGGCGGGCACGAACAGGGTTTGCTGTACGCCGATCTGGAACTCGATCTGAGCTTCGAGTCCGCCGCCTGATTCGATAACCGGTACGTACCGGTTACTGGTTCGTACCAGTTCGGCCCATTGGCCGGAATTCGTCCGATCTGACACACTCTCCCCAGTATTCGGCCGTACACGTGGCCGCCATTGTCATCGAGGGATGGGGAGTGGAAGGGTTACCACCGGTCAACCGGATCGAGGTTCGGTCCGGCCAGGAACAGACGTCGTCGGAGGCATTCGAGTGCTGGGAGGCGCAGGTGAGTGCCTCCTACGTGCCGCTGGCGGTTGAACCTATACCGAGTGGTCGCTTTGTAGGTTATATCGAATCCGCGAGCTACGGCGAGATGGATGTGTCGGTAATCGGATCGACGCCGCAAACCATTCGCCGAACCGGCGGACTCATCGGCCGCAGCGCCGACGAATATCTGCTCGCCAGTATTCCGACCGTCGGCACCGCGCGTTTGTGCCAGGACGATCGGGTCGCCGATGTCGGTCCCGGCGGAATCGTGTTCTACGACAGCACCCGTCCCTACCGCTGGGACGCGTCGGAGCGGTTCGAACAAGTCGTGGTGCAGGTCCCGCTCAGTCGACTGCGTGAGCGCTACGGGGTCGACAATCTCGAATTGCCCACTGCGACAGTATTTTCGGCGAACACCGCGCCCGGAATCGTGGCCAGTTTCTTTCGCGGGCTGGCCGAATTGCAGCGCACCGATCCCGATAGCGCCGCGCTGTTGTCCGCGCCCGGAATGGATCTGCTGGCCGCCGCCGCGATCGCCGCGTCCGGCCGCACGCCGCGTGACCAGTCGGCGGACGCGCTCAGTCGGCAACGGGTCCTGAACTACATGCGCGACCACTGCGCCGATCCCGATCTCGGAGTCGATCGAATCGCGGAGGGCTGCAGAATGTCTCGGCGTACGCTGTATCGAGTGTTCGGTGAGTTCGAGGGCGGGCCGGGAACGGTGTTGCGCCGCATGCGCATCGAACGTGCATGCGACCTGCTGAGAAATGCACCACAGTTGCCGCTTTCGGCGGTGGCGAAAGCGGCGGGATTCCTCACAGAGCGTAGCTTCTATCGAAGCTTCCGTTTGGAAATGGGCACAACTCCGGGAGCATTCCGCGCACTGGCATGATCAGTCGGTCATTCGGCACTCATCGCCATTGTTCGATCGCTATAACTTGGCAAGGCTCCTGGTGCATGAGGGAAAAGCGATGAGGACAACGGTGCGAGTTGCCGCCGTCCAGGCCGAACCCAGCTGGCTGCGGCTCTCCGACGGCGTCGATCAGGTCGTCGAACTGATCCGGGCGGCAGCGGTACAGGGGGCGCGGCTGGTCGCATTCCCGGAGGCGTTTCTCCCGGGTTATCCGTGGTGGCGTTGGATCGATACCAATCAGTGGAATGTCGAATACTCGACCAGATGCCGCGAGAATTCGATGACGCGGGACGGCGCGGAAATGCGCGCGATCACCGCTGCCGCCGCCGCACACGACATTCATGTCGTACTCGGATTCGGTGAGCGCCAGGAACGGCGAATCTATATGTCGCAGGCCGTGATCGACGATTCCGGGCAGTTGCTGTCGGTCCGCCGCAAAGCTGGTCTGAACAGCGTGGAACGCAAGATATTCGCGTCCGGAACTCCGAATCTGCCCGCGGTGCACCACACCCCGATCGGCAAGTACGGCGCGCTGTCCGGACAGGAGAACCAGCGGCCGCTGCTCACCCGCGCGCTGCGCGCCGACGAGGAGCAGATCCACGTGGCCGCCTGGCCCGGCAGCCCCGACGGCGACGCGGTCGGGCCGGAGTCGAGCACCACGCTCAGCCGCATGTACGCGCTCGAGGTCGGCGCGTACGTGATCGCCCCCACCTCCGTGATCGGTGACGCCGCGTTCGGCGGCGTGGGCAGCGCGCAGCGCCACAATGGCGGCCCCGCCGGATGCGCCCGCATCTACGGCGCCGACGGCGGCGAAGTGGTGGCCCCGCTCGCGGTGGGCGAGGAGGGCATCCTCTACGCGGACCTCGAGATCGCCGTGTCGCTCGCCGACAACCAGCCCTGCGACTCCGTCCGCACCACCCGGGACCGCAAGGACAACACCCGCAAGGACAGCGTCCCTACTCGCCGTGGCTCCCGTCGTGTCGCCGCGGGCTGGCAGTCGGGCCCCGACCGCTGGGCCCTTCCGGCGACGTCCCTGGGCGCCTACCCCGGCGGCACCGCGGCCTGCTGAGCGCCGCGAGAGCTGTCAGCTGCGCACCAGGCGTGCGATGGCGTCGGTGGCTTCCTTGATCTTGGCCTCGGCCTCGGGACCGCCCGCGACGGCCGCGTCGACCACGCAGTGGCTGATGTGATCCTCGAGCAGCCCCATGGCGACCGCCTGCAGCGCCTTGGTCATGGCCGACACCTGGGTGAGAATGTCGATGCAGTACTTCTCCTCCTCGACCATGCGCTGCAGGCCGCGAGCCTGGCCTTCGATGCGGCGCAGGCGCTTGAGGTAGTCGTCCTTGGCGGTGATGTAGCCGTGCGAGGCGGTGTCATGGCAGGACTCGGCGGTGTCGTGCCCGGCGGCGTCCTGGGTCGCGATCTTGTCGTTGGTCACCTGCGCTGTCCTCACTCCCGGGGGAAATACCCCCCTAGGGTACATGCTTCGCCCTGCCACCACCACTCACGGCCGCGTACGCAAGAATCGGGGCATGAGTTCGGACGCACGGGCAACGCTCGCCATCATCGGAGGCAGCGGCTTCTACGACTTCTTCGGCGATGACGCGACCACGGTCGAGATCGAGACCCCCTTCGGCGCGCCCAGCGCGCCGATCACCATCGGCCAGGTGGAGGGACGTGCGGTGGCGTTCCTGCCCCGGCACGGCCGCAAGCACGAGTTCTCGCCGCACACCGTGCCCTACCGCGCCAATATGTGGGCGCTGCGCACCCTGGGCGTGCGTCGCATCTTCGGCCCCTGTGCCGTCGGCAGCCTGCGCGCCGACTGGGGGCCGGGCACCATCGCCGTGCCGGACCAGCTGGTGGACCGCACCTCCGGTCGCGCCCAGACCTTCTACGACGCCGGCGGCGTGCACGTGTCCTTCGCCGACCCGTACTGCGACGAGCTGCGCACTGCCGCCATCGCCTCGATCGGCGACGACCTGCCCGCCCACGACTACGGCACCATGGTCGTGGTGGAGGGTCCGCGCTTCTCCACCCGCGCCGAGAGCCGCTGGTTCGCCGGGCAGGGCTGGGAGCTGGTCAATATGACCGGGCACCCGGAGGCCGTGCTCGCCCGTGAACTCGAAATGTGCTACTCCGCAATCGCTCTGGTGACCGATCTGGACGCCGGCCTGGAGTCGGGCGAGGGCGTCAGCGCCGCCGACGTGTTCGCCGAGTTCGAGCGCAACCTGGTGCCGTTCAAGGCCATGGTCCGCCGCGCTGTCGCCGCCGTCGAGGGCGACGACACCTGCGACAAGTGCCGCGTGCTGACCGGCACCGGCGTGCAGCTCCCGTTCGAGCTGCCCTGATCTCCCCCGCCTCCCCGGGACTTCAGCGGACGGCTGAGAGCCGTCCGTGTTGGCAATCCGTGCCGGCGGTTGGGTGGCGAACCGATTCCGGGCGTACCCGATGAGTTACCCTCAGCGCTGCGAAATCAGTTGTCCCGTGGCATACGAAGCGCTTCAGGGCACCTTCGTATGCCTCCAGGGGCGTGGGAGTCACGTCAGCTAGGCTGGATTCATGAAGGCGGGCGGTCGTGACCCCCTGCGTGTCCTGGTGACCGGGGCGGCCGGTTACCTGGGTTCCCATGTCCATCGGGCACTGCTGGCCGCGGGGCACGAGGTCATCGCCATCGACGCCCTGCTCGAGACCGTGCACGGTCCGAATCCCGTTGTTCCGGAGAATGTCTCGCGCATCGACATCCGTGATCAGGGTGCGCTGGAACCCCTGCTGGCCGAGGTGGACGCGGTACGCCAAGCGCGGCGCGGGGCGACGCTGACCGAGCCCGATAGGCTCTCGGCATGGACACCCCGCTCCGGCTCGAGGTCATCGTCGCCAGTGTGCGGCCCAAGCGGTTCGCGCCGGTGGTCGCGGACTGGTTCCTGCGCCGGGCGCGTGCGGACGCCGCGTTCGACGTGGGTGTCATCGATCTGATGGACACCCCGCTGCCGGTGGATCTCACCGAGAACGACGAGGTACGGGCGTTCCAGCGGCGGGTCGAGGCGGCGGACGCCTTCGTGGCGGTCACCTCCGAGTACAACCACGGCTATCCGGCGTCATTGAAGACCGCTTTCGACAGCGTGAAGCGCGAATGGCGGGGCAAGCCCATCGGTTTCGTGAGCTACGGCGGGCTGTCCGGCGGTCTGCGCGCGGTGGAGCAGTTGCGGCAGGTGGTCGCCGAGATCCACATGGTCTCGGTGCGCGAGACCGTCAGTTTCCATGAGGCCAAACGCAAGTTCGATGCCGAGGGGGAGACCCGGGACGGGGCCGCGCTCGACGCCACGGACCGCATGCTGCGTCAACTCGCCTGGTGGGCGGCGACTCTGCGCACCGCCCGCGCCACGAATCCGTACCCGGGGAGCTAGGGCGCGACGGCGGCGGCCGCGCGCGGCCGGCCGATGTAGGTGGACTCGCGGGGGATCGAGACCAGCGTCAGCGGAACCTCGGTGGCGCCGGTGCGCAGGATGATTCGGTTCCCGGACGCACCCGGCTGGTGGACGGTCAGGTCGGGCGCGGCGCCGGGCCAGCCGAGCGGATCACTCGTCAGATAGATGGTGGTCAGGCCCGCGTGCGGGGCGGGCGCGAGGACCCCGTCGACGAGGGTGGCGGTGAAATCGGCGTCGGACTGGTGGGTTTCGACGGCGAGGGCGAGGCGTTCCGGGTTGCCGATGGTGGTGACCAGCTGCTGCCAGGCCTCGGGGCGGTCGGTGCGGATCAGGACGCGTTCGCCGACGGCGAGGGCACGGAAGATCAACTGTTGTGCGAGATACGGCTCGCCCGCCACGTACACGCTCGAAATGCCCTGGCCCACCAGGCGAACGGCGACGCCGTTGCCGTCATCGTCGGAGCCGAGCAGCTGCCCGCAGCCCGCCGAGGGCAGGTGCAGTGCGCCGAGCTCGTCGATCTCGCGGAGCTCCGCGGGCACGGTGTCGTCCAGACCGGGCACCGCGAACGGCAGGTGGGCGAGCAAGCTCTCACGGTGGCGGCCGTTCATGGAGATCATGTGCTGCTGCACCGGTTCCCCGGGCAGTTCCCGGGCGGTGAGCCGCCAGGCCGCGCCGATGCGCACGGTATCGGTGCTGCGGCCAGGGCGCAGTTTGACGGCCACCGTGGTGCCGCGTGAGGCGGGGACCCAGAGCTGGGCGAGTAGATCCGAGGCCAGCTGCCGGGGATCCACTGCGGCACCGATGTTCACGCTGTTGCCGAGTTCGGCGTAGCGCCAGTGCTGAGTCAGTTGCCCGGGGTCCACGCCCGCGGTGACCTGCAGCGCGGCGTGCCGGATCTCGGGGGCGGTGAGCAGGCGGGCCGAGCAGCCGCCGTCCTCCAGCACCCGCACCAGGCGTTCGGTGGCGATGGTGACCGCGCGGCACGCGCCGGACAGTCCACCGCCGCGCCGCACCGCGGCGTCGGGGCAGGTGACGGGATCGAAGGCGATGGCGAGCCAGACCGTGCGGTGCGCGGTGGCGGGGAGCGGCCCGAGCAGGGATTCGTAGATGGCGCCCGCGGGCGTACCGGAGCGGCTACGGAAGCCGTGCGAGACGATGTCGATGCCGGACAGCAGAATGTCGTGCTGGGTCAGGCTTTTCGCGATGCCGGGCAGTGGCAGCAGGTGGGTGGCGTGCACTGTGGCGCGGCCGAGCCGGGTGAGGCCGCCCTTCGGGGCCAGCACCTCCACGACGGCGACGACGCGGCTGCCGTCGCGGTAGAGGCCGAGCGGACGGCCGTCGGGGGCACGGAAGTCGATGATGTCGGCGGGCGGGTGGCCGCGGCGGGCTCGGAAGCGGCCGCGGGTGGCGATCCAGTCCGAGAGGGTGCGTTTGCCGAGCGGTAGCAGTAGAACCAGACCGACCACTATGGCGAGGGTGAGCGCACCCCACCAGGCCAGCCCGCCCACCATGGTGACAACCAGAACGACCAGTCCGGCGAGCTGTGCCCAGACCAGGTTCGCCACCGAGATCCGGCTCGGCCGCCCGCCTCGACCTGACCGCGACGGCCGCCCCGCCGACTCTCCGGATGTGATCGTCATCGTCGATCCCCCGGCTCTCCGATGTCGGCCCCGCGCGCTGGCCGAGTGCGATTGAATATCCAGGTCACTGTACTTCGTCCGGTGAAAGCACACGACCCCACGGGATTTGGATGCCTTCGAAACCCACGACCCGATGGCAGGTGAGCGGCTACCGCTTCCTGGTCCGTCGCATGGAGCACGCCCTGGTCCGCCGGGACGTGCGAATGCTGCACGATCCCATGCGCTCCCAGGCCCGCGCCTTCCTCGCCGGACTGATCCTCGCGAGTGTCGGGCTGGCGGGTTGCGGAGTATTGGCTCTGCTGCGGCCGCAGGACAGGATCGGGTCCACCAAGATCCTCATCGGCAAGGACACCGGCGCGGTCTACGTCGTGCTCGACGATGTGGTGCACCCGGCGCTGAACCTGGCCTCGGCCCGGCTGGCGGCGGGCGATGCGGTCAAACCGGCCACCGTCAACGAGTCCGAACTGGCGAAGAAGCCACGTGGACAGCTGATCGGCATTCCGGGCGCGCCCACCTCCCTGGGGTTCACCGGAGGCGACGGCCGCGCCTGGACGGTGTGCGATGTGCTGTCGAACGACGGCAGCCGTACCCTCACCAGTTCGGTGCTGGTCGGCGCATTGGCGTTGGCGGACAAGGCTTCCGCGCTGGAGTCGGGGCGGGCGCTGCTGGTGCGGGGGCGCGATCACACGTATCTGGTCTACGACGATCAGCGCGCCCGGATCGATCTCGACGAGCGTGCGGTGGTCGACGCGCTGGATCTGCGCGGGCAGACGCCGCGGCCGATCAGTGAGGGGCTGCTCGACGCCATTCCGGAGGTGCCGCCGCTGGTTCCGCCGCTGATCGAGAATGCCGGGGCCGCGCCGGGTTACGCGCTCGGCGACCACCGCATCGGCGACGTGGTGCAGGTGCGGACCGACGGCAAGTACTACGCGGTGCTCGCCGACGGGCTACAGCCGGTGTCGGCGCTGACCGCCGACATCATTCGCAATACCTACCGCTCGAGCGTCGCCGACACCTTCATCGCGCAGGCCGATCGCACGGGAGCGCCGGTCTCCTCGGAGCTGCGGGTGTCGACGTATCCGGCGCAGGCCCCGACCCTGGTGGACGGCAAGGACCAGCCGGTCGACTGCCTGTCCTGGCGGCCGGTCGGTTCCGCCGATACCTCCGACGGCAGCAGGCGCGCCGAATTGTCCGTGCTCACCGGGCATGCCGTCCCGATCCCCGACCGCGCGCGGCCGGTGCCGCTGGCACAGGCCGACGGCACCGGGCCGAATGTGGACAGCTTCCATATGACACCGGGCGCGGGCGCGTACGTGCGGTCCACCGGGATCGAGCCGGACAGCCAGCGTCAGGACAGCCTGTTCTTCGTGTCCGACTACGGGGTTCGCTTCGGCATCCGGGATCTGGACGCCGCCAAGGCCCTGGGGATGGATCCGGCGAAGGTGCGGCCCGAGCCCGTGCCATGGCCGATCCTCGGGCTGCTCGCGCCCGGGCCGGCCCTGAGCCGGGAGGGTGCGATGGTCGCCCACGACGGCGTCGCGCCCGACCCGAATCCGGCCGAAGAGCCGGTGAAAACCCCAGGGCCCAACGCGAACTGACGTCAGCTGTCGCGGTTGCCGAACCTGCGGCGCAGCGGGAACGACGCGAGGAATCCCAGAACCAGCAGTAGCGCCACCACTCCACTGCCGATCAACGCCACATTGCGGGCCGTGTTGTCCGGCGCTGGAGCAGGTTCGGGCAGTGGGAGCTGCTGATCCCGTGCGTCGGCGGGGTGCTTGGGCCGGAGTTCCTTGCGTACCTCGGCGGTCAGCGCGGCCACGGGATCGACCGTGCCGTAACCGATGTACGGATTCCAGCCCTCACCGGGGGCGTGCGCCGTGGCCTCGATGCGCTCGATGACCTCGTCGGCCCGCATCTCCGGGTACCGCGCCCGCACCAGCGCGGCGATGCCCGCGACCTGCGGTGCGGCGAAACTCGTTCCGCTGTAGGGCAGCACCTGCCCCTGATTGGACACCTTCGCGGTGGTGAGCCCGGTAGTGCGGGGATCGAGCGAGACGATGTTCTCGCCCGGCGCGGCCACACCCACCCACGGACCCGGAACGGTGAACTTCGACGGCTGACCGAAGGCGTCCACCGAGCCGACCGACAACACGTAGGCGTCCCACCACGCCGGGACCACGTAGGACGTGACGTGCTCCCACGGATCGCGGTCCGGGTGCACCGGATCCGGGCCGGGATTGCTCGCCTTGCAGGTGTCGGTGTTGCCCGCCGAGGCCACGATGACCACGTCCTTCTGGACCGCCGCGTACTGCACGGCCGCGCCCAGCGCGCCCATCTCGGCGCTCGCCGGTTCGGTGGTGGGGCAGGCGACCAGGGAGATATTGATGACCCGCGCGCCCGCGTCGGCCGCCCGCCGCACGGCCGAGGCCAGCGCGGAGATCTTGCCGTAGCCGTCGGGCATATCGTCCGGACCCTTCTCCCGGCCCGCGCTCTTGGCTTGGTAGAGCGCGCTGGTCTGGCGGATGGTCATGACGCGGGCCTCCGGTGCGACCCCGGAGAAGCCCTGCCCGCCCACCTGGGTGGCCGCGATCAGGCCCGCCACGATGGTGCCGTGGGCGTCGCAGTCCTCGGTGCCGTCGCCACCCGCGGCCACATAGTCGCCGTCGGGGATGAGCCCCGGCAGACGGGGGTGTGGGGACACCCCGGTGTCGATGACTGCCACCAATTGGCCTGCGCCACGGGTGAATTGCCATGCCCGGGGCAGATCCAGGGTGCGCTGGGTCGCCGGGACGGTCGGTCCGTCGCCGCCCGCCTGGGTGCTGAAGCAGGGGGAGTTGGCGGGATGCTCGGTCTGCGTCGGCGGGGTGGCCAGGCCGCCCGGGGGTAGCAGGCCCGCGTCGATGGGCGGCGGCCGGTCGGCGTATGCGACGCCCGGTTCCGAACCCATTCCGAACGACACCCCCAGCGCGAGTATCGAAGTCGCCGTTGCGAATCGGAAAGTTCTGGTGCGCAGCGCTCTACCTTGCATGGCCGACCGTTGTCACAGTCCGCGCACGAGGGCGTAGAGGCCGGTCACCCAGAAGGCCAGCGGCACAACGGCCGCCACGAAGCCGTACTCCAGCAACTCGACCGCGCGGAGTACGGGCGGGGTCGCCTGCTGCCGTGGCACCAGGAAGCCCAGCACCAGCACGGCCGCGAAAAGCGCGAGTGCCACACCGAATACGGTGAGCGGCTGCCGTTGGGTGAGGGCCGCACCGATCAGCTCCAGCAGCACGACGGCCGCGCCGCCGGTGATGAGAACCACGGCCTGTTCCGCGCCCGCGTAGGTGCGGCTGCGGAACATCAGGACCGCCGCGCACACCAGGGCCAGGGCCAGGCCGGGCCAGAACGGCCGGGCGGCAGCCGGATCCACACTCGCCACCGCCCCGGCCACGACCACGAGGGTGGTCGCCGCGACGAGACCGGCCAGATAGTCGCGTGCCCGTTCGGATTTCGCGCGCAGCGCCTCCAGCGTGGGCAGGGCGCGGTGGTCGTCGGGATCGTCCTCGGTGGGATCGATGGGGGTGCCCGGCGCGGGCACCGGCGGCAGCGGCAACCGGGCCAGCAGCATGGAGAGCCGTGGGGCCAGCGACAATCCGGCCAGGCCGACCGCCGCGACACCACCGCCGATGGCACGCGGCGGAAGCTCGATGAGCAGGCCGACCAGGGTGGCCGGGATGGCGAAGACGGCCAGTGTCGCGGCGCCGATGAACAATCCGGGCCCGACGCCTGTCACCCGCCAGGTCAGCAGGGCGGTTGCCCCGGCCAGCACCGAACCGAGAAGCGCGTTGGCCCAGCCGTAGTGGTCGGGGACGAAGAGCAGGCCGGCGGTGAACGCGGTCGGCAGCGCGCAGCCGCCCAGTATCAGGGCGCTCGGGAGGTCGCGGTACATGCGGGCGAGCACGGTGCTCGCGGTGACCAGGAGCAGGGTGACGGCGGTGGCCACGGTGGCGGTGATCCAGGCCGGAATGGCGTCGGGGGCGGCCAGCAGGCCGAAGCAGCCGGTGAGCATGATGGCGACCGCCAGGACCGCGCCGGTCAGCCGGGCCGTGCGCGGCGACCAGCCGCGGAAGTGGTCGGCGTCGGCGACGGCGACGTTGTGCATGATGTCGTCGAAAAGCGGTGCGGGCGCGCTGTGTTCGGCACTCTCCAGCATGAGCAGTTCGCCGTCGCGCACGCCCTGTTCGCCCAGGTTCAGGGAATTGGAGAAGGGCGGCTGCCCGATGCGAGCCAGCATCCAGTCGTGCGGCTCGATCTGCTCGCCGTCGAGGTCGAAGTCGTTGGCGCGGTTGTGCAGATCGACCATGTCGACCACGCTCGGAATGATCAGGGCCACCGGCACATCGACGGGAATGGCCATGTCGACCTGAGTGTGCTTGGCCAGAATGGTGACTCGCGCCAAATCCGGCGCGCGCACGGTGCCGCGGAAGTCCTCGAGGTGATCCGTCCGCGAGTGCGTCACGCCCGCACTGTACGGCATGATGGTTGCCGTCCGTACACTGACGGCCCGAACCTCGGGGGAATTTCCGCGATGAGCACCGTACGGTTCCACCGCCGCCCGCGCCGGGAGATGCCGCGTTCGCCCGGCGGCGAAGTCACGCTGCAGCCGCCGCCGGAGATCCCGAGAGCGGTGCCCGCGAACCTCTTCGCGAAGCTGATGCCGGTGGTGATGGGCGTCGGCATGCTCGGCATGGTGGTGCTGCTGTTCACCTCCGGCAGCGGTGCCGCGTCCAATCCGATGAGCCTCATGTTCCCGATGATGATGGTGTTCTCCATGGTCGGGATGTATGCGGGGCAGGGTGGCAAGGGGCAGAAGGCGGCCGAGGCCGATGAGGACCGCAAGGACTATCTGCGCTATCTCGATCAGGTCAGACGGGATGTGGAGGTGACGGCCGGGCAGCAGCGGGCGGCCGTCGAATGGAGTCATCCCGAGCCCGGGCTCATCTGGATGCTGGCCGGGACCGCGCGGATGTGGGAGCGCCGGCCGGGGGACAGGGACTTCTGTCACGCCCGCATCGGGCTCGGTAGCCAGAGGCTTGCTACGAGACTGGTCGCCCCGGAAACAGGGCCCGTCGAAGAGCTCGAACCCATCGCCGCGGTCTCGCTGCGGCGCTTCGTGCGCACCCACGCCACCGTCCCCGACCTGCCGACCGCCCTCGCCGTGAAGGGCTTCGCGGCCGTCCAGCTCACCGGCGACCGCGCCCAGGCTCGCGACATGACCCGGGCCATGCTGCTGCAACTGGCCATGTTCCAAGGTCCTGACCAGGTGCTGATCGCCGTGGTCTGCGGACCCGACACGGTCCGGGAATGGGAATGGACCAAATGGCTGCCGCACAGCCAGCATCCCGAATCCCAGGACGGGGTGGGCAGCGGTCGCATGGTCTACGGGTCCATCCGTGAAGCCCACGCCGATCTGAATCCGCTGCTGCACACTCGGGTTCGATACTCCCGCAACCAGCCCGCAGACCCCGGGCTCACCCAGATCGTGCTGGTGGTCGACGGCGGACTGCTCGAGGCCGAGGAAGATCCGCTGCGCGAGAACGGGTTCGAGGGCGTCACCGTCGTCGACCTGTGCGGATACGCGGCCCGGCTGGCTGCCTCCCGAGGCATCCAGATGGTGGTGGAGAACGGTGAATGTGCCGGGCGCGGACCCTCCGGGGCGATGGAGCGCTTCGCCGTCATCGACCGGATCACCGCGCGCGAGGCCGAACAGGCGGCCCGGCGGCTTGCGCCCTACCGTGCCCCGGCCCCGCGTGTTGCCGAGACCGGCGGTGACGACGGCGAGGTGATCTCCAGTTGGGCGCATCTGCTGGGACTCGGCGATCTCGGAACGTTCACTCCCGAGACCGCATGGCGGCCGCGGTACGGTCGCGAACGACTGCGGGTGCCGTTCGGCATCGGGGTCGACGGGCAGCCGGTGGTGCTCGACATCAAGGAGGCGGCCGAGGGCGGCATGGGTCCGCACGGGCTGTGCATCGGCGCGACCGGGTCGGGCAAGTCGGAATTCCTTCGCACGCTGGTGCTCTCGCTCATCGCCACGCACTCGCCCGATCAGCTCAACTTCGTGCTGGTGGACTTCAAGGGCGGCGCGACCTTCCTCGGGCTGGAAGGGGTGGCTCATGTCGCGGCCATCATCACCAATCTGGAAGAGGAAGCCGACCTCGTCGACCGCATGCGCGACGCACTCGCCGGGGAGCTGAACCGCCGCCAGGAGCTACTGCGCGCGGCCGGGAACTTCGCGAATGTCTCGGAGTACGAGAGGGCCCGGGCGGCGGGAGCCGACCTCGACCCCGTGCCCGCGTTGTTCGTCGTGCTCGACGAGTTCTCCGAACTGCTGTCACAGCACCCGGATTTCGCCGACCTGTTCACCATGGTCGGCCGCCTCGGGCGCTCGTTGCACGTGCACCTGCTGCTGGCCTCGCAGCGGCTCGAGGAAGGGCGGCTCAAGGGGCTGGAGAGCCACCTGTCCTATCGGATCGGCCTGAAGACCTTCTCCGCCAACGAGTCCCGGCAGGTGCTGGGGGTACCCGACGCCTACAACCTGCCCGGAAATCCCGGCGGCGGCTACCTGAAAGCCGACGCCGGGGAGATCCAGCGCTTCCAGTCCGCCTATGTCTCCGGGCCGTACACCGGTGGCGCGGTGCGGCGCGAGGCCGGGACGGTGGCCCGCTCCGGCGAGGTCGACGTGGCCGCGCGACCGTTCAGCGCGGCACACGTGGAATTCCGTGCCGCCGACCGGATTCCGCCGCCGGAGTGGCCGGAACCGGTGACCGCGCCCGCCGAATCGGACCAGATCTCCAACCTCCAGATGCTGGTGTCGCGGGTGCGCGGGCGCGGGCGACCCGCCCACCAGATCTGGCTGCCGCCGCTCGGCGACGCGCCCACCCTGGATCGGCTGCTGCCGCGTTCCGTGCTCACCGGCGATTGGAATCCGCTGGCGGCCCTGCGCGCCCCGATCGGCATCGTCGACCGGCCCTACGATCAGCGCCGCGATCCCATGGTGGTGGACCTGTCCGGATCGCGCGGCAACGCGGCTGTGGTCGGCGGCCCGCAGTCGGGCAAGTCGACCGCGATGCGGGCGCTGGTCATGGCGATGTCATTGACGCACACCGCCGAACAGGTCCAGTTCTATCTGCTCGACTTCGGCGGCGGCACCATGGTCGGCCTGGACGGGCTGCCGCACGTGGGCGCGGTGGCCAGCCGGATGGAGGCGGATCAGGTGCGGCGCACCGTGGCCGAGATGGTGGGCATCATGCGCCGCCGCGAGGCCGGCTTCCGGCGGCTGGGCGTGGAATCCATGGCCGAGTTCCGGCGGCTGCGCGCCACCGGGCCGGACGCCGACGGGGCCGCGGCGGGCGTGTCGGAAGACCCGTTCGGGGACGTGTTCCTGGTGATCGACGGGTACGGCGCGTTCCGGCAGGAATTCGAACTGCTCGACCAGACCGTCATGAACCTGGCCGCGCAGGGGCTTTCGTACGGTGTGCACATCGTGCTGTCGCTCAACCGCTGGGCCGAGGCGCGGCCCGCGCTCAAGGATCAGATCGGCACGCGCGTCGAACTGCGGCTCGGCGACCCGATGGACTCGGACCTCGGGCGCAAGTTCGCGGCGCTGGTGCCCATGGGCCGTCCGGGGCGCGGCATGACCGCCGACGGGCTGCACATGCTGACCGCGCTCCCTCGGGTGGACGGCGACCCGGACCCGGCATCGCTGGGAACCGGAGTGGTGCAGGCCGTTTCGGTCATCGCACAGCTGACTCCGGGGCGACCCGCGCCCGCGGTGCGCATGCTGCCCGAGCGGTTGCCGCGCGCGGACCTGCTGCGAGCGGCGGGAGGCTGGCCCGCGACTGTGGACCGGTCCCGGCCGTGCCTCAGCTTCCCGCTCGGCATAGACGAGGCGCAGCTGGCCCCGGTGTTCCTGGATCTGGCGACGAGCCAGCACTTCGTGATCATCGGCGACTCCGAATGCGGCAAGACCACCGTGCTGAGGTCACTGGTGCAGTCCATCTGCGCGGCCAACACCGTCGATCAAGCGCGCATCATCATGGGCGACTACCGGCGCACCATGCTCGGCACCGTCCCGCAGGGCTACCTCGCGGGTTATGGCACCACCGCGCCGCAGTTCACCCAGAACATGGCCGACCTGGCCGCCTACGTCACCCAGCGCATGCCCGGACCCGACGTGACCCCGCAGCAGCTCAAGGACCGATCCTGGTGGCGGGGCCCGGAACTGTACGTCATCGTCGACGATTACGACCTGGTCGCCAATGCCAGCGGAAACCCGCTGCACGCCTTGGTCGATCACCTCGCGCACGCCCGCGATCTCGGCTTCCACTTGATCCTGGCCCGCCGCTCCGGCGGTGCGGGCCGGGCCATGTACGAGGCCACCCTCAACCGCCTCAAGGAACTCAACTCCGCGTCCCTGATCATGAGCTGCGGCCGCGACGAGGGCGTCCTCTTCGGCAACACCCGCCCCGCCCTCATGCCCCCGGGACGCGGCACCTACGGCACCCGCTCCGGCGAGGAGCTCATCCAAACCGACCGGCTGCCACTCGCGGAGCCGTGATCACGGAGAGCGGGCCCGGGCGCACTGTCCGGGCCCGCTGTCTGGAATGCGCTGTGAATTCTCAGAAGAGGCCCGCGAGGGCGGTGTCCTTGGCCTGGAGTTCGGCATTGCCGGTGCGGACCAGGGTGGCCGCGCCGTTGAGGGTGGTGTTGAGCTGGAGGACGTGCTGGTTCCACAGGCGCTGGAGGTCGGCGAACGCGTCGTTGGCGTCACCCTTCCAGTTGTTTCGCACGAACTCCTCCACGGTGCGGTGGAAGGCCTCGAGCTGATCGCGGATGGCTTCCGCGCGGCGGAGGATCGAATTCGCGCCGTCGGCGACGCCTTCGAAATGGGCGGAGATGATCTGGCCGTCGACTGCTGCCATGGTGAACTCCTTTGCCAAGTGTCCGGAAAGAACGAGGGGTGGCCGAGTGGCTAGACAGCCGGGAGGTCGAGGCTCGAGATCTGGGCGTTGACCTTGGATTCGTAATCCTTGTCGTGCTCTTCGTAATTCGAGCCGACTTTGATCAGCGTCTCGGCGGTGTGCATGAGTTTGTCGTTGAGCTTGTCGGCCTGGAAGTAGTAGCGCTGCATGAACGCGTTGAACGCGTCGGCCGCGCCGCCCCGCCAATTCGAGCCGGCGACCATATTGTCCTCGTCGCGCTTCAGATCGGCGATGGAGTGCATGAGCATGTCGTGGGTCTTCTGGAACTCCTGGGCCTTGGCCTGGATGAGCTCATTACTGGCTTCGAATGCACCGGCCACGGTGCCTCCTTCCGATTCGCGGGCGGACGACCTCTTGGTGATTGGACGTCGGTCACGCCCCGCCGGTTCCACCCCGTGCGCAGCTATGCGCAGCGCAACCGCTGCTACCAGGTGCTGTTCGCGAACAATGCGTATTGGGCGGCGGCCCGCTGATGGGCGTCGGCGATCTGATCGGAGTCCACCACGGCGGTGTACTGGCGATAGCTGACCGTGCACCGGAAGCGTTTGGCGCGGGTGAGACTGGAGGCCGGAGCGTCGGTGGATTGTCCGCACTTCCCGTCCGGGAATCCGGCCGGTGCGTCCGCGACGCCCGAATAGCCGTGTTCGAGAACGGCGGTGGCGAGTTGTTTCGCGGCTTGCGCGTCCCGGGTGCGGAAGAGCATGACCGGACCGTCGTAGCTCGCGCCCGCGATCGAGTAACGATCGATTCCGGTGTCGGTGACGACCCGCCGCCAATACGCCTGATCGGCGACCCGATGCAGGAAGCCGCGCGGTTCGGCCACGGCCATCGTCTGGAAATCGGGGAGGAAACTGACGCCGGGGTTGAGGGTGCGCCGCAGCATGTGGTCCGCGTCGAACGGCAGGCGCAGCACGCCTTCCGGCGTCAAGGGCGGCAAGGAATCCAGCAGCGGCACTTGCGCGTCGAGGACCTTCGTGGCGAGCGCGGTCAGCTTCGGCAGCCCCGGATCCTTCACCCCGACATAGGCGTTCACGACGTAACTGCCGTGCGCGATCGTCGATCCGATGCTGGCGACGCCGGGCCGCCAATGCGTGTGGGCGTCGGGGTATTTCGGCAGCGCGACTCGTTCGTTGACGTCCGGGGCCACCGCGAAGTCGGCCTCGTCCAACTCGGTGGCGGCCTTGGCGGCGGTCGCCGCGTCGCGGAACTGGAGGACGGTGACCGTGGTGAAGGAACTGCCCTCCACAGTCTTGCCGGACTTGTCGGGTTGTTTGTCGGTGTGGCCCACCGAGAGCCCGAACATCATCTTGTTCGCGTCGAGCACCGGCGCGGTGACGTCGGCCAGCACCCGGGTGGCGGTCTCGGTACTGGTCATCGACACCACGCCGGTGCCGAAGGTGAAGGCCGGGTCGATATCGGCCCCGTTCACCACGTGGTCGGCCAGGCGTTGCGTCGCCAGCTCGATCGCCAGCCGCATGCGCGGGTTGTACTCGTAGCGCAGGTCCATCGGCAGTGTCGAGTACTTGCCGACATCCAGTGTGCGGATATCGATTTCACCCGGGGTCGCCGTGCCGGTGACGGCCGAACCGCAGCCCGCCACCCCCGCCGCGGTGATCGCGAGCAGAGCGGTCATCCGAAAACGCGAGATCATTCCCGTCCCCTCCCGATCACTTTTCCGCATTGACGAACAGGGCGTATTGCGCCGAGATCCGTTGCTGCGCATCGAGCAACTGGCTCGCCGCCACCTCCCCGGCGAAGCGGCCGTGGGTGACGTAGCAGTAGTAGGCGATCGAGAAGCGCTGCGGGCCGGTGTACTTGCGGCACTGGGCATTCGGCAGGTTCGCGGGGGAGTCGGCGGGCCGGAAGGTGCGCGAGGTGCGGGCGCGCTCGGCCACGATGTCCGCGGCCCCGGCGGCGTCGCGGGCGCGGAAGACGTAGCCGCCGTTGAACGCCACCCGGTCCACGCCCGCCTTCTCGAACAGCGCGGCGTTGTCGTCGCCGGGGAAGATCTGGAGCCCGCCGTGCCGGTCGTAGACGCCGGGGATGCCGCGCTCGGACTGATCGTCGACGACGGTGCGCAGCGTCCGCCCGAGCACGCCGTCCAGATCGACGGGCTGCTCGGTCAGCTGATCCGGCGCGACGGCCGGGAACTTCGCCAGCGCGCCCGGGATCACGTCGATGCCGAGCTGGACCCGCGCCAGCAGCGCGGCCGGGTCGCTGATCTCGGTCTGCGCCATCAGGTCGTCCCACACGTAGCCGTAGATGACGAATCGGCCGGTGGCGTACCAGGATCGGACGGTGGCGTTGAAGTCGTAGGACTTGTCCAGGTAGACGAACGCGTCCGGATACTTGTCCAGGTGCAGGCGCTCGCTGGGGGCGGCGTCGAAATCGGCCTGGCCCAGCGCTTGCGCGGCCGCCTTGGCCGCCGCGTCGTCGGTGAAGATCAGCACCGTGTTCGCGAGCTCGTACGGCAGCCCCGGCGATTTCTCGGAGTTGCCGGTGGTGACGTAGCCGGATAGGAACCCGGGTGCGGCGGCCCGTAGGTCGGCGGCCTTGGCATTGGTGCGGATCTTCATGGCGCTGGAGCCGAAATCGATGAACGGGCGGATCGCGCCGTTCACCGCGGCCGCGGGATATTTGACCGCCGGATTGATCTCCGACGGCAGCGGCAGGTAGTTGGCCAGTCGCTCGGCCTGTACAGCGCGGCCGAGTTCCTTGCTCTCGGCCTTGTCGTACTTCTTGGGCTGGGTGATCAGATTGCCGGTATCGAGCTTGGCCAGGTCGATGACGGGCTCGGCGGGAGCGGTGGGCCCCGGATCCGAGCCGCAGGCGGCGGTCATCACCACCGTGACGGCGAAAGCCGCGGACATGGCTGCGCGCAGGCGATGGCGCATGGGTTCCCCTCCCCAGAGCTGACTGACGCGCAAAACCCTACTTGATCCGGTTGTGCAGGACCGGCACCAGTTTGGTGAGCAGGGTCGGACCGGATTCGGGAGTCCAACTGCGGATCGCCGCGACCGCGGACGCGTCGTCGACCGGCACCACGATGGCGCGGGAGCTGGTGATCTCGCTGGGCAGACCGAGCAGGCCGCCGCCGCCCGCCTTCGCGTCGCTGCGGACCGCGATGACGTACGAGTTGTCGGTCACCTTGAGCGAGCCCCAGCCGGAGGAGGGGCGCGGGGAGGTCTCCCCGGCCGCGGGCTGGTACTGGGCGTTGTAGACGAAGCCCAGGCTCTCCAGGTATTTCGCCTGATCACTGCCGGTGAGGTAGATGCTGTATTTGGTGTTGTAGTCGTCGCCGGTCACGTCGACGAGGGTGACGGACTTGCCCTGGAACGCGGGATTGTCCTTGCGCGCCTGGTCCACCGAACTCGGGACGGTGTTCGCGGCCGGGGTCGCCCCGGCGGAAGTCGTTGCGGCGGAACCGGTCTCACTACCGCCGCTGGCGACGATGCCGATGCCGACGGCCACCGCGGCCGCCACCGTCGCCGCACCGATACCCAGGTAGATCCGGGTCCGATTACGCGGCGGCCGCACCCGCTCCAGCTCGGTGGGCTCCGACGCGGACACCGGTATGCCACTCTGGGTCGCACCGCCCGGGAGCATGCCCGGCGTCGCGATCTGGATCGGATAGGTCGGAGAAGTATTGGTGGACACCGGGTTGTAGCCCGGCACCAGCGCGGCCGTGGCGGCTTCGGTGAACTCGCGGCAGGAATTGAAACGCTCGGCCGGATTCTTCGCCATCGCCCGTGCGAAGACCTGATCCAGCGCGGCGGGCAGATGCGGGTCGACATCGGTGGCGCGCGGCGGCGGCTCGTGCAGGTGGCCCATCATGACCAGCGCCGGTTGCGTTGCGGGATACGGGTTCCGGCCGGTCAGCAGTTTGAAGAAGGAGCAGCCCAGGCTGTAGATGTCGGCGCGGTGGTCCAGCGGCAGCCCGGATAGCTGCTCCGGCGGCGCGTAGGCGATGGTGGCGACGAAGCTGCCGGTCTGGGTGAGCTCGGTGGTGTCCTCGGTGGATTTGGCGACCCCGAAGTCGGCCAGCAGGGCGCGCTCGTCCTCACCGGCGGCGGTGGAGAGCAGGAAGTTGGCGGGCTTCACGTCCCGATGCAGCAGGCCGCGCCGGTGTGCGTAGTCCAGGCCGCGGCCGATCTGGGTGACGATGGACAGCGCCCGCAGCGGCGGAATGGCGGTCGGATCGCGCTTCAGCTCGGCCGAGGCGTCGGTGCCCTCGACATACTGCATGGCGATCCACAGCTGCCCGCTCTCCTCGCCGCGATTGTGCACCGCGACGATGTTCGGGTGGTCCAGGCCCGCAACCACATTGGCTTCGCGTTCGAAGCGTCCGCGGAACTCCTCGTTGCCGGTCAGCTCGGCCGAGAGCACCTTCAACGCGTCCATGCGCGGTAGTTCCGGATGCTTGCCCAGATATACGGTCCCCATGCCACCCGAGCCCAGCACGCGAATGATCCGATAGCCGCCGACGATGGTGCCAGGACTCATCACTGTTCCGCCTCTCCGCGACTGCCGCTCCGCCACTCCGCGCGGCGGGCGGCTGAGAGCCGTCGACCCTCCCACACCCGTGCCGGCGGCCGGGTGCCGAACGAATTGTGGACGTACCCCATGAGTTACCCCGATCGGTACGAGACCAGTGGTCACTCTGGCATACGAGGACTCCGCAGTCGAACGTACAAGGACGGGCGAATGTGGGGTTTCTCGCCGCGACGTAACCTAGGGCTGTGCTGAACGACCTGACCAACGTGTTCTCCGGGGGCCGGTTCCCGTGATGGATCGGCAGGTCGAGGTGGTCGCGGGCGGCCATGCGCTGAGCCGGGTGGCGGGAGCGGTGATCCTGGTCGCGCATCGGGAGCGGGGCGCGATCACGCCCGAATCGCGGGCCGTGACGGCGGTGCGGGCGCTCGGGGACCTGGTCGCCGACGCCACCGATCTGGTCCCGGACGGGCCGGGCCGGCAGATCGCGCGGCAGGCCACCCGCTGGCTCATGAAGGAGGCCGAGCGGATCTCGCCCGGGCAGCCCATCGAATTCGGCATCCTGTCCACCGCCGACACCGGCGGATTGGCCATCTTCCTGCACGGATCGGTGACGGCCGTGCTGGCCGGAACCGCGGTCGAGTACTACCGCGGCAGCGACGCCGCCTTCACCGTGGACCGGGTCGCCGCCCCGCCCGCGCGGGCCGCGGCCCTGTTCATCGACGAACCGCGGCGGCGGGCGCCGGAACTGCCCGAGCGTGGAATCGGCTCGCTGGTGGAGGGAGTCGCGCCCGCGGCGGGCGCGGTGGTGTGGTTCGAGGGCGAACCGGTGGTGTCACGCACCCCGGCGCGTCCGGCGGGGGCCCGGCACCGGGCCGCGGAACCGCCGCCGCCCACGGCCGCCTTCGACGCCGAACGCGACCCCGAACCCGAACCGCCGCCGGTGGACCCGGACCTGATCCCGACCCGCACCTCCAATCGGATTCCCGCGAACCTGGATCCCGCCCCGGCGGACCCGGTCACCGAGGGCATTCCGGCGACGCCGGATCTGCACCACGCGCCCACCGAGATGGGCGGCGCGAGCGAGCTGAGCGGCACCAACCCCGCGCCCAAACCCGACCCGAACCTGCAGCGACGGCTCGAGGCCACCGCCAAGGCGACCGCGCTCACCGCGAAGGTGCTCGGATTCAAATGCGCGCGTGCGCATCCCAGCGATCCGCGGGCCGCCTTCTGCACCGTGTGCGGCATGCCGGTGGATCAGACCCAGCACGTGTCCGAGGTGATCCGGCCGCCGCTGGGCATGCTGGTGCTCGACGACGGCATGACCTTCATGCTGGCGGCCGACGCCGTGGTGGGCCGCGATCCCGAACTGTCCGAACCGGCCCGCGCGGGCCTGCTGCCGCTGCGCATCGACGACAGCTCCGGCGGCATGTCCCGGGCGCACGCCGAGATCCGGCTGGTGAACTGGGATGTCACCATTGTCGACCGCGGCTCCACCAACGGCACCCGGGTGCGCCCGCCCGGATATCGCGATTGGGTTCGGCTGCAACCGAATCAGCCGTTCACCCTGGTGCCGGGCGCGGAGATCATGCTGGGCAACCGGGTGCTGCGGTTGGAGCCGGTCGCGCCGCCGCCCTTCGGGTAGGACGCGAGAACTCCCGCGCCCCTAGGTGTATCGGGAGTAGCAGATCTCCTGATTGGCGCCGAGCACGCCCGCGCGGAAGGCGTCCACCCGGGAGAAGCCGCTGGGCACCGTCTTGCCGTCGGTGTCGCTGGCGGCCAGGCCGTCGGTGAGCAGGCCGGAGACCGCTTCGTCCAGATCGCCCGCGGACAGTGAGATGCCGCCGGACGCCTTGCGGCTCGGGTCGGCCAGTTTCCCGGAGATCACCCCGGACAGGCAGGCCGCGCGCAGACCGGTCTTCGCGCCCTTCAACGGCAGTCCGGCGGCGTGCTGCACGGCGAGGGTGTAGCGGGAGATGAAAACGATGTACGCGGTGAAGTCGCCGGTCACATTGGCGGGCAACGCGTCCTGGTCGTCGGCATTGGAGACGCCGCGGTCGTGCAGCGCGGGCACGTCGGTGCCGATCCGATTGGTGGCCGGGCAGTAGGTGACCGGCACGGTGTCGGCGCCGTTGCGGCAGTTCAGCTTCGCGGTGTCGTAGCCGTATTCGGGCTCGTCGCGCACCGGCATGATGGTCGCCATCGCCTTGGCCAGCTCCTGCAGGCTGGATTGGGTCACCTCGGACTGGCCGTGATTGGCGTCGTTGCCGAGGGTCTGCGGCAGACCGCCGCGGCGGCGGTCGATCTCGTTCTGGTCGATGGCCTTACAGCCCTTGGCGCCGTCGGTGAACCCGATCTGCACGGCCGTCACCCGCTCGAACGCCGAACCGTGCACGCTCTGCGGATCGTCGGGATCGGCGTCGCGGAAGGCGACGGTCGCGGCCAGCACCGCGTTCAAACCGCCGGAGGTGTTGATCGTGAAGTGCGGGGCCTTGCCCTCGGCCACATTCCGGATGAACGCGCCCGCGAAGCAATCCGCCTGCTGCTCCTTCACGATGGTCGGGGTGCGGCGGCCGACCAGTTTGGCCATCTCCTGAATGGCGTGCCCGTACTCGTGGGCCAGCACCATGACCACCGACATCTTCCCGAACTCGTCGGCCACCGCGGGCAGCAGCACCCCGCGATCCCAGCCCACCGAACCGTCCAGCCGGCAGTAGGCGGCGTTCACGAGCCGGTAGCTGGTCTCGCCGCAGAACTGGCCGGCCTGCGAGCGCGGCGTCTTGGCGTTCCAGGAGATGAAATGATCCACCGGGGTGAAGGCGCCGCCGAACTCGCGCGGAAACTCGCCCTGCCAATAGGTCTGGATGTCGTCGAGCGCGTTGAGCACCAGCTTGTCGATACTGCCGCCGTCGGAGTTCTCCGCGGTGAGCGTCGAATCCGGGGCCCCGGAGCGGGGGCCGCTGGGACCGCCGGTGGTGGGCAGACCGGCCACCCTGAACGGGTCGTCGTAGATCGATACGGCCCGGCCGTGAACATTTCGTGTACATCCGGACAAGAGCGCGACCGCCACGACCACTACGCCCAGCGTCACGAATACACGGCGAATCCCCGTGGACCGGCGCGTGCGCACCACCTCCCCCCGGCCTCTCCCCACGTGTTCTCCCTCGCCAACCGATGCCGATCGTGTCCCGGAATCGGACGGACGGCCGAGAAGCGCGACGCCGGACTCCGGGGGCTTCAATTATCATCCCACCATGTCTTCACCGGGGGCGCAGCAGATCACCGTGCGTCATGATGGAACCGAACGGGTCTTCGACGCGACTCAGCAGATCACGATGGGCCGGGCGCCGGAGGTGACGCTGTTCGTCGACAGTCCACTGGTCTCCCGCGTGCACGCGATCCTCAGCCACGAGGCCGGATCGTGGATGCTCAGCGACAACGGCAGCACCAACGGCGTTTTCGTGGACGCCCGCCGGCTGACCACGCCGCTGGTGATCAACCGGCCCACCCAGGTGCGGCTCGGCGACGCCATCAGCGGCCCGCTGCTGCATCTGCTGCCGCAGCCCGCGCGCGGCGGCGGTGGCGCGCCGCAACCGCAACCGCAGCAGCGGCCCGCGCCGCAGAACCGGCCGCCGTCCCGGCCGCAGCCGCAGGTGCCGCAGATCGGGCAGCCGCAGCAGGCGCAACAGCCGTTCGCACAGCGCCCGCCGGTGCAGCAGCGACCGCAGCAGGCCTGGCAGCCGCCGAACCTGGCCCAGCCCAACCAGAATCAGTGGAATCCGAACCGGCCGGTATCGGGTCCGCAGCATCAGCAGCCGAATCCGGTGCCGCAGCGGCCGACTCCGCCCGTCGGCAACGCGGCCACGCCGAATGTGGTGCGCCCGCCGGTCAACCAGCCGCCGCAGGGCGGCGATCCCATCAACATGACCACCAAGGCGGACACCTCGGCGCTGCCGCCGATCCGCGCGCGGGCCTCCACCGCGGCCATCGCGCGCGCCGACCGGATCCCGCGCAACGGTCTGCACATCGGTCGTACCAGCGACAACGAGATCGTGGTCAACGATCCGATGGCCTCGCGCAAACACGCGCGCCTGGTGCCCGATCGCGAGGGCCTCGCCATCGAGGACCTCAACTCCGCCAACGGCACCTTCGTCAACGGCCGCCGCGAACAGCGCGCGCTGCTGCGCGAACGCGACATCGTCACCATCGGTAACGTCGACTTCGTCGTGCAGGAAGGCACACTCGTGCACCGGCAGCGGCCGGTCGCCGAACAGGGTCTGCACGTGCACGGCGTCTCGTTCACCGTCGAGGGCAACAAGCAGCTGCTCGTGGACGTGAACATGCAGGCCGGGCGCGGATCGCTGACAGCGCTCATCGGGCCCTCCGGCGCGGGCAAGTCCACGCTGTCGAAACTCATTGCGGGAACCACGCTTCCGTCCGCGGGCGTGGTCACCTTCGAGGGCCGCAATCTGCATGCCGAATACGAGGCGCTGCGCTCCCGCATCGGCATGGTGCCGCAGGACGACGTGCTGCACCGGCAGCTCACCGTCAAGCAGGCGCTCAACTTCGCCGCCCAGCTGCGACTGCCCCCGGACACCAGCAAGGCCGACCGCAAGCAGGTGATCGCCGATGTGCTGAAGGAGCTTTCGCTCACCCAGCACGCCGACACCCGCGTGGACCGGCTCTCCGGCGGTCAGCGCAAGCGCGCCTCGGTGGCCATGGAGCTGCTCACCGGCCCCTCGCTGCTCATCCTCGACGAGCCCACCTCCGGCCTGGACCCGGCGCTGGACCGCCAGGTCATGACCATGCTGCGGGAACTGGCCGACGCCGGGCGCACCGTCATCGTGGTCACCCACTCGGTGGCCTGCCTGGACATGTGCGACCAGGTGCTGCTGCTCGCGCCCGGCGGCAAGACCGCCTTCTGCGGGCACCCGGGCACCGTCGGGCACGTCATGGGCACCAGCGACTGGGCCGAGATCTTCGGCCGCGTCGACGCCGACCCGGACCTGGCCTTCGCGAATTTCCGCTCCCGCCAGGCCTTCGCGGAACCGCCCGCGCCGGTCAAACCGGTGGAGCGGGCCAAGGCGCCGAAATCCAGTGCCGTCAAACAGTTCTCGACCCTGGCGCGGCGGCAGTCGCGGCTCATCTTCGCCGACCGCGGGTATCTGGCGTTCCTGTGCGTGCTGCCGTTCGTGCTCGGCGCGCTGTCGCTGGTGGTCAAGGGCTCGAGCGGATTCAAATCCGTCGGGTTCACCCAGCTGCCCAACGGCGACTTCGTACCCGCCAGCAATGGCGAGGCGCAACAGCTACTCGTGGTGCTGATCCTCGGCGCCTGCTTCATGGGCGCCACGCTCACCGTGCGTGACCTGGTCGGGGAGCGGCCGATCTACTATCGGGAACGCGCGGTCGGATTGCGTTCGGGCGCATACCTGATGTCGAAGATCGTGATCTTCAGTCTGGCGGCGCTGCTGCAGTCCGCGGTGATGATCGGCATCGTGCTGGCGTTCAAGCCCGCGCCCGGGACCGGGCTGGTGCTGTCCTCGGGCACGCTCGAGCTGTATCTCGACGTCGCGCTGACCGCGGTGTCGTGTGTGGTGCTCGGCCTGGTGCTGTCCTCGCTGGCCAAGTCCAACGAGCAGGTGATGCCGCTGCTGGTGGTCGTCATCATGGCGCAGTTGGTGCTGTCCAGCGGCATGATCTCGGTGGCCGGCCAGACCGTGCTGGAGCAGCTGTCGTGGCTGTTCCCGTCGCGCTGGGGCTACGGCGCGGGCGCGTCGACGATCAACCTGCCCTCGATGTCGTCCATGCCGGAGGCGCAGAAGGACTTCCTGTGGAAGCACACCGTCGGGACCTGGGCCATGGACATCGGCGTCCTCGTCGGGATCACCGTGCTGCTGTCGCTGTTCACCTGGTCGCGTCTGCGCTTGAAGAAGCTGTCGGCGTGAGCGGGACCACACCCTGGCCGGGGTGCGAAGTAGTGATTCGGTCGCGCGCTCAACGGAGCGAGCAGGCAGACTGATGGCTGTGACAGCGCGAGTTGGGGCAGTGCATCTCGGCTGGGACGTGGTGTCGGTGGCCGCCGGTGGCGGCGGGTCGCCCATCCGCCCGGTCCAGGTAGAGGGCTCGTACACCCCTCCCGCCTACCTGTTGGCGGACTCGTCCGGCCGGTTGCACACCGCGGGCGTGGACCGGCGGCCCGACGTCGGCATCGCCATCTCCGACGTCCGCGACATCATCGGCCACCCGCAGATCGTGGTGGCCGGGGCGACCTGGCCCGCCGAACTGGTGTTCCGGGCGCGCATGCACAACCCGCTGGCCTCGGTCATCGAGCACCTCGGTACGACGCCGGACGTGCTCGCGCTGCCCTTCCCCGACGAATGGCCCGACCCCCAGGTCGACGAGTTCGTGCGGTTGGTGGAACAGCTCGGCGTGCCCGCCGAACCGCTGCCCGAATCGGTGGCGCTGTCGGGGTACGTGCGCGCGCTCGGACTGGTGCGGTCGCCCGGCCGCGGGCCCGCCGTCGGTGCGGTCGGCGTGTATTCCGACGGGCGTGAATGCCTGGTGGTCGCGGTCCACGGCAATGACGACCAGCCCACCGAATCGGTCAGCGTCGCCATCACCGCCGAGGCGCTGCACGAGGCGCACGCCGCCGACAATGTGGTCATCGAGGTGATGGCCGCGGCGCGGGCCATCAATGCCGATACCTCCACGGTGCTGCTCACGGGCAATGTCTGTTTCAACGACGCGTTGCGGTTGGCGTTCCAGAACCACCTGGGCCATCGGTTCCAGGTGGCCGATCATCCGATGCACGCGCTCGTGCTCGGCGCGACCCACCTGCTGGTCGCCGACAGTGAGGGCGACCCCGCCTACGACCGGCCCCAGCCCGCGGCCCAAGGCCCGGGTCAGCAGCCGGGCGGAGCGGCCGCGCGTCCGATCGAGCAGGGACCGCGCCATGTGCCCGGCGGGGCCGCCGCGGATCAGCCCTTGCAGCGGCAGCCCGAACCGCTGGCTCAGCAGCCGGAAATGATTCCCCGGCACAAGGATTCACCGATCCCCGTGCCGGAGTCGGGTGCGCAACGACCGGGTTCCCAGCCCGCCGCCCCGTTGTCGATCGCCGAAGCCACGCCCGACGCCGCCGACCACGCGAGCGTCGACTCCGACAGCCGAACCCGCCGCCTGACCGTGGAGGAGGCCGCCGCGCAGGGGCCGAGCTCACCGGGATCGGGTGGGCAGCCGGTGGTCGATCCGGCCGCCGCCGGACTCACGCGGCGGATCACCGGACAGGAGGCCGCACCACAGGGCGGCGCGCTGGGCAATACCGGGCCCGGCGGCATCACCCAGCGGGTGACGGCCGAGGAGCTCGCGCAGCTCGCCGCGCAGGATCGGTCCGCCGCCGGCGCCGGATCCTCGTCGAGTGGTGAAGCGGGCCAGGCGATTCCGCGCCGCGCCGACGGCCCGTCCACCGGGTCGCAGCCCGTGGTCGGCGGGCGCGGGACGCTGCCGCCCGGACTCGAAGGCGTGGGCGGCCGGTTCATGCGGCCGCCGGGCTCGCCCGCCGACGATCAGATGACGACGGTGTTCGGCCGAGGTGACCAGGACGCCGCAGGATCGGGCCGGCCGGGCGTATCAGGGTCGGGGCAGCAGGGCTACCCGGCCGCCGCGCAGGCCGACGGCGGGTACGGGCCCGGTTCCGCAGGCGTGCAACAGGGTTCGGCGGGGGCCTACGGTACCGGCGGACAGGGGCAGCAGGGCGGTTACGGTCAAGGCCAGGGCGGCGCATTCGGACCGGCTGGTCCGACCACCGGCGGCTATCCGCAGCAGGGCGGCTCGGCGGGTCAATTCGGTCCCGGCACAGGCGGTCCGGGCTCGGCGGGCGGTTACGGCGCGGGCTACGGTTCGGCGAACGCTCCGGGCTCGGAGGGTTCGGCGCAGGGCGGCTACGGTCCCGCCGGCGCGCAGCCGGGCCAGGGCGGGCAGTACGGCGGCCAGCAGGGCGCTGCCGGGCAGTACGGCCAGGGCGGATACGGCTCAGGCGGTTACGGTGGCCAGGGTGGCTACGGCGGCGGCGGTTACCCGGCGGGTCCCTATGGGGCCGAGGGGGATACGTCCGGTTCGGGTCGCGGGAGTTTTGCTGGATCCGGCGGAAACACTCCTGGTCAGCCCGGCGGGATGTACGGTGGGTCGATGTCGTCGGGGGTGCGTGGGTCGAATCCGCAAACGCCGGAAGATACCGCTGGGCAGTCGGATTCGGACTCTGAATCCGGCTCCGAGGGCGATCGCAAGCAGCGCAAGGGCAAGCTGTGGAACAAGATGCGCAAGCCGTTCGGCGCGCCCATCATCGTCGGCGCGGCGGCCCTGTCGCTCCTGGGCGCGCACTCGGATCAGCGCCAGGACCCCTCGGCCGGATCCCCGGCGCCCGTCGGCGGGATGACCCGGGCCACCGATATCGAGCTGTCTCCGGTCGGTGAGAGCTGCGCGGTGACCCCGTTCGTCTCGGGGCTGCCCGGCTCCGGCGTCGCCACCATCGGCGACCCGCACAAGACGGACTGCGTGCGGTCCGGCATCGACACGCTCCGCTACACGCTGCCCGGCCCGGTGCGCGGGGTCGACCCCGGCCCGCCGTTGCACATCTGACCGCCGGCCGGGCGCATCCGGCGGTGGCGGGGCGCATCGGGCCGGTGGCAGAGGTGCCGGGGACCGATTCGAAGGTCCGCGGACCCCGCTGGTATGGTTGCTCGTTGGTGTGCGGTACGGCCGGGTTTCCGGCTGTCACACGAGCCCCGGGTCTCCACCGGCCGCCGGGATTGAGCTCGATCGCGCACTTGGCTGGCAAAACCTACGACAGACAGGGATGCACTGTGCCTACGTACAGCCCCAAGGGCGGTGACGTGACCCGCAAGTGGTACGTCATCGACGCCACTGACGTAGTGCTCGGCCGTCTTTCCGTGCAGGCTGCGAACATCCTGCGTGGCAAGAACAAGCCGACCTACGCCCCGAACGTCGATGGTGGCGACTTCGTCATCATCATCAACGCCGACAAGGTCGCCATCTCTGGCAACAAGCGGCAGGACAAGGTCCTCTACACCCACTCCGGTCACCCGGGTGGTCTGAAGGGCCGTACCGTGGGCCAGATCCTGGACACCCGCCCCGACCGTCTGGTCGAGCGCGCCGTCAAGGGCATGATCCCGAAGAACAAGCTGGGCAACAAGATCATCGGCAAGCTGAAGGTCTACGCGGGCCCGAACCACCCGCACGCCGCCCAGCAGCCCATCCCCTTCGAGATCAAGCAGGTGGCCCAGTGACCGCTCCTGAGGAATTCAACGACGACTACGTCGTCGAGGACACCGCCGTGGAGGTCGTCGAGGAGGGTGACGGTTACGAGGCCGAGGCCGAGTACACCGAGACCTTCTCCGCCCCGGTCGCCATGGACCGTCCGGTCCAGACCGTCGGCCGCCGCAAGGAGGCCGTGGTCCGCGTGCGCCTGGTGCCGGGTTCCGGCAACTTCGTGCTGAACGGCCGCACCATCGAGGATTACTTCCCGAACAAGGTGCACCAGCAGCTGGTGAAGTCCCCGCTCGTCACCGTCGAGCGCGTCGAGACCTTCGACATCTACGCCCGCCTCGTCGGCGGCGGCCCGTCGGGTCAGGCCGGCGCCCTGCGCCTCGCCATCGCCCGCGCGCTGATCGAGGTCACCCCGGACGACCGTCCCGCCCTCAAGCGTGCCGGCTTCCTGACCCGTGACCCGCGTGCCACCGAGCGTAAGAAGTACGGCCTCAAGAAGGCCCGTAAGGCGCCTCAGTACTCGAAGCGCTGATATTGCGCCGTCAGGCTCTACCGTGCCCGGCCCCGTGGGGACCGGGCACGGTACGGTCTACACGGCAACCTGTGCGAGAGCAGGCTCCCCACAACGGTTTACGCAACCGTTGCCACCTCTTTCCTGGACGCACTCCGCCGCGGAACGCGGCGGAGTGCGAGAGTCCCGGAGAGGGCGGGAAGGCTCGGCGCGAGCTGTCGCCACCGGCCGGGGGGGGGGGGGTGGTGATGGGACCC
>NZ_JBHWHH010000079.1:24945-31812 GCF_042732555.1 Nocardia sp. NPDC059764 | reverse complement strand
GGCGCCAACTCGGCGCCTGCCCCGCCTTCTCGTTCAGCACGCGAGTGGCTCCGGGATCACAGAGACCACCACCCGCCCTGGATGTGGGTCGCGGATCGGAGTGAGGCGGTGCGGCCCCAGAGTTCCAGGGAACAATTGGTGCCTTGGGCGGGGCATGGGGGAGACGTCACAGGGGCAGGCACAGCAACAGGACTATTCGGTCGGGGTGGGTTTCGCACTGGATGGGGCCTACCTGGACGTTGTATTCGCGGATGGTGCCGGAGTTGGGGTTTCGGAGGCGGAGGGTGCGGACGGGTGGGGTGAAGTCGACCGTGCCTTCGGACCAGAAGTGGCGGAAGTGGGGGTAGCGGGCCAGGTCGGACACCAGGGTGGCGAGGGCGGGGTCGTCGGGGAGGCGGCCTACGGTCATGCGGAGCCATTGCACGTAGAGGCGGGCCTCGGTCTGCCAGTCGGGTTCGACGAGCTTGGCTATCGGGTTGCCGAAGAGCCAGTGGAAGATATTGCGGTCCTCGCGGAGGCCGGGGAAGGCGGCGTACCAGCCGTCATTGGCGTCGAGGACGTCGCCGCCGGGAGCTATGTAGGCGGCGAGGGCCGGCTCGAACAGGGCCAGGGCCTCGCGCTGGTCGGGGGTGAGGGAGTCGTACAGGTCCTCGGAGGTGGGGGCGTCGTCCACGCGCAGGCCGGCCAGGTCGAAGAGGTGGCGGCGGTCGGTGGGGGTCAGGGGCGCCTTGGTGTCGAGGCAGCGCAGGAGGGCTTCGACCACGGACCGGGTGGGGTTGCCGCGTTCGCCCTTCTCCAGCAACGTGACGTAGCTGGCGCTGACGCCGGCCGAGTATGCCAGGTGTTCGCGGGAGAAGCCGCGTTCGTCGCGGAGGCGGCGTAAGGCCTGGCCGAAGCTGGGAATCGAGATGTCATCCGTCAGCCGGTCGCCGTCTCCGGTCACCGATGCCCGCCTTCCCACTGCCTGCTCGTCGCCGATTCCCGCTCGCAGTCACCGACGAGCAACCCATAACGGGATGCTGCCACACAACTCGTTTCGCGACGATCATGCGTTGGATCCTGTTTGTGTGTGTTGCAGCGCTTGTGGCGGCGGTGCCGCGCGTGCTAATCGCGCTTACCACACCGTGCCGCGATCGGGTACTGGGAAGGTGCTGGGTATCGCCATGGAGTCGGCGCAGAATCCGGGTTCGGATCTCGTCGGGACCTGGTGGGCCGCAATACTTTTCGAGGAGTCTTCAATTTTCGCTCTCGAAAGGTTCAACACATGTGGGCTCTGGTTCTCGCCGCGGTCGGTCTGATGACGGGTAGCGCGGTGGCCGCGGGTGCGGCGGGTAGTGCGGGATCGCTGGCCGGGAATATCTGACCGGTCAGGGCTGCGGGTCCGCGGCCATCGCGTCGCGGACCGAACTCTCCTGTGCGCCACGGAATGTCGGCTCGGGGTGCAGGAGAATGGAATAGACGGCCTTGGTGTCGGCCAATTGCTCGCGCAGCCAATTCTGGCGATAGACCATGGTGTGCGGCATGGTGTCGTCACCGACCGCGACCGTGTCGATTCCGGCCGCGCGGCACAGCGCGATGGTGCGGGGCAGACTGAAATCCTGGGTGACCGCGATGGCGGAGGTGACGCCGAAGATGTCGTGGGCGCGCACGCACGATTCGTGGGTGCTGAATCCGGCGTAGTCGAGCGCGATCTTGGCGGCGGGCACGCCCTGTTCGATCAGGTAGGCGCGCATGGCGGTCGGCTCGTCGTAGGTGGAGCGGCCGTTGTCGCCGGTGAGCAGCAGCGCCTTCACCTTCCCGGCCGCCAGCAGCTGCCGGCCCAGGTCCAGGCGGGCCTTCAGATAGTCCGACGGCTTCCCGTTCGCCTTGACCTCCGCGCCGAGCACGATGGCGACATCGGCGGACGGAGCGCTCTCCACGCTGTACTCGTACTTCCGGTGCGCCATCCGGATCCACAGATCCGACGCCACCAAAACCGTGAAACTCAGCACCGCGATCACAGCGCAGATCTTCACCACCCGCCGCAACGGCAACCATGTGGCGACCCGGCTGCGGGCGGAGCGGAGAGCGGAACGCAACGGCATGGTTGCCAGTGTGCCGGAACTCCCCGCGCCGATCGAACGACTTTTCGCCCGCGTCGCTACCGGATCAGATCGGCTGCACGCCGATCATCGGCAGCACCGTGCGCCGCGCGAACTCGCGGGCCGCGGTCTCGTCGGTGAGCGGGATCAGCCCGTCCGGCGTCAGCACCAGCGACTGCCCCAGCCGTGCGAACACCTCCGCCACCAGATCCGCGTCGAAGTCCGGCACGTCCCCGGAAGCCTGTAGCGCGCGCAGTTTCTCGGCCAGGTAGGTGCGTCCGACCGCGAGCACCGGCCCGGCCTCGGTGGTCAGCCGCGGCAGGATGGTGTCGGGTTCGGTGCGCAGCAGCCGCCGCAGCAGCTTGTTGTTGGCGAGCTGAATGATGAACGCCGCGAACACCTCGACCAGCTGCGCCTGCCCGGACTTGCCGACCGCGGCGCGGCGCACGCGTTCGTCGATCTCGGCGATGAACAGCTGCGCCTCGCGCACGCCGACCGCGGCGACCAGATCGTTCTTGGATTCGAATCGCCGGTACAGGGTGGCGGGGCTGATCCCGGCGCGACGGGCGATCTCCCCCATGCTGGTTCGCTTGATCCCGAAGTCCAGGAACGCCGACAGCGCGCTTTCCAGTAGCTGTTCGCCTTCGCTCCGCGGCTTCTCGAGAATGCGTTGCAGGATGGTGGGAACGGACGGCATCGAGTCTCCAGTCGATCGGGTGGACGACCCCGCGACAACGCGGTGAACGGCCGAGGCGCGGTAGCGCACAGGCCGATCCGAAAGTATCTCATTGCCGCGGGGTCGCGGTTCGTACCCCGTCCGATCAGTGAACGCCCGGTCCGCTCAGCGGACGTCGAGGGCGGCCATTTCGCTCTCGATGGCATTGGCCGCGAAATCGATGCCGCTGGAACGCAGTTCGTGGACTCGGCGTTGCAGCGCCTCGAATCCCCCTGGCTGCGCGGCGATGTCGGCCACGCTGATGCGCTGTCGGTGCATACCGTCGTGCTTGTACGACACCGTGAAACCTCCTGCTAGCCCCGAGTGCGCACCCGGTCGGCGGCGGCGCAGCGCGGGCCGCCGGGGACGCATCCGCCGATGCTAGCAGCGTACTGACTGGTCACTTGTTCAGTGTGGGGCTTCTCACACGCCCCCTTCAGTCACGCCTCTTGACCCTGCCGGTGCAGCGCCGAGTTGTGCAGGTATGCGGCCGCATTCAGGCGAATGTGATCGCGCTCGGCCTCGCTCAGCTCCCGGCGCACCTTGCCCGGGACGCCCGCCACCAGCGACCCCGGCGGGATCTGCGCGCCCTCCGGCACCAGCGCGTTGGCCGCGATCAGACTGCCCTCGCCGATCACCGCGCCGTTGAGCACCGTCGCGCCCATCCCGATCAGCACGTCGTCGCCGACGGTGCAGCCGTGCAGAATCGCGTTGTGCCCGACCGAGACACCCTCGCCCACGGTGCACGGGAAGCCCGGATCGGCGTGCAGCACGCAGCCGTCCTGGATATTGCTGCGCGCGCCCACGGCGATCTGGTCCATGTCCCCGCGCAGCACCGCCGAATACCAGACGCTCACTTCGCCTTCCAGCCGCACCCGGCCGGCCACGGTGGCGTTGGGCGCGATCCACGCGGTCTCGTCGATCTGCGGCGCGTGCTCACCCAGCTGAATCCTCATGGGGCGAACTTAGCGGCGGAACAGGGCGCGGTGGGCCGCGGGGGTGGTGCCCAGCAGCCGGTGGAAGTGATGGCGCAGATTGACACCGGTGCCCAGACCGGAATCCGCGGCGACGCGATCCATCGTGTCGTCGGTCGATTCCAGCAGCAGCCGGGCGTGATCAACACGCTGCTGCAGCAGCCACTGCTGCGGGCTGGCGCCGGTGCGGTCGCGGAATCGCCGGGTGAAGGTGCGCCGCGACATGAGCGCCGTGCGCGCCCAGCCGTCCAGGTCCACCGGCTCGTCGAGATGGGTGCGGGCCCACACCATGGCGTGCTCGATCGGATCCTCGTCCACCGTTTCCGGCACCGCGACCGGAATGTACTGCGCCTGTGAGCCACTACGATGCGGGGCCAGGACGAGACTGCGCGCCAGCTCGGCCGCCATCCGGCTGCCGTGATCGGTGCGCACCAGATGCAGGCAGCAGTCGAGCGCCGCGGCCGTGCCGGCGGAGGTGATCAGATCGCCGTCGTCGGTCCACAACCGGTCGGCCCGCACCCGCACCGCCGGATAGGCGCGGGCCAGCTCGGTGGCCGCCGACCAGTGCGTGGTGATCTCGCGTCCGTCGGCCAGGCCGCTGGCCGCCACCGCCCACGCGCCCAGGCACAGGCCCACGATCCGCGCGCCGCGGGCGTGCGCCCGGTGCAGGGCCTCGCGAACCGGTTCGGGCAGTGGGCGATCGCGGTCCCACGCGGGGATCACGAAGGTGTCGGCGGTCTCGGCCGCCTCCAGGCCGTGGCCGACGACGATGTCGAATCCCGCGGGCGTGGCGAAGGTTCCGGGCTGCTCGGCGCACACCACCACGCGGTAGGGGCTGTGGTCGGGGCCGCCCGCGCCGATCCGGCCGAACACCAGGGTGGGGACCGACAGGTGGAAGGGGCTGATCCCGTCGTGCGCCAGAACGGCGACGGTGTGCTCGGCACTCATGGCCCGATCTTATCGATGCGCGGCCTTCGGGCCACTGTCGGCACTCGGCCCCGACGACGAAACTCGATGCCATGACGAACAAGATCGACACCGCGGCCGCCCTCGAGATCCTCCACATCGGCGGTCCCACCGTGCGTTTCGGCTACGGAGACCTGACCTTCCTGACCGACCCCACCTTCGACGAGCCCGGCAACTACCCCGGCCCGGTCACCCTCTACAAGCTCGCCGGACCCGCCGTCCCGGTCGCGGAGATCGGCCCGATCGACGTGGTGCTGCTCTCGCACGACCAGCACGCCGACAACCTCGACGCCGCCGGTCGCGCGCTGCTGCCGAGCGTCGAGCACGTGCTGTCGACCCCCGACGCCGCCGAGCGCATGGAAGGCGTTCGGGGACTCGCGAACTGGGAGTCGACGCGGATCGGCGCGGTGACCGTCACCGGCGTGCCCGCGCTGCACGGACCGGAGGGCTGCGAGTCGCTCACCGGTGTGGTCACCGGGTTCGTCCTGCAGGCCGACGGGCTGCCGACCGTGTACGTCTCCGGCGACAACGCCTCGGTCGAGAACGTGCATCGGATCGCGGAACGCTTCGGGCGCATCGACATCGCCATCCTCAATGTGGGCGCGGCGAACGTCGACCGCTTCGGCGATCTGGACCTGACCCTCAACGGCCGCACCGCCGCCAAGGCCTCGCTCGCCCTGGGTGACGCGCTGATCGTGCCGGTGCACGCCGAGGGCTGGGCGCACTTCTCCGAGCACCTCGACTACCTGACCCACCGCTTCATGCTCGCGGGACAGACCGACCGCCTGCGCATCCCGAGCCCGGGCGAGACCCTGACCCTCGAACTCCCCGCCGCGGTAGCCCGCTGACAGCGGCCGCCGAATTCGGGCCGTGGCGCTGATGGCGGCGCGGCCCCGGCCGGGGAACTATGGCGGTATGAGAATCGGGGTTCCACGGGAGGTCAAGGAGCAGGAATACCGCGTCGCCCTCACCCCGGCCGGCGCCGGGGAACTGGTGCGGGGCGGCCACGAGGTGCTGATCGAGGCCGGAGCGGGCATCGGGTCCGGCTTCCACGACGCCGACTACCTCGAGGCGGGCGCCCGCACCGCGCCCACCGCCGACGACGTCTGGGACGCGGCCGAACTGGTGCTGAAGGTGAAAGAGCCCATCGCCGAGGAGTATCCGCGCATGCGGGCGGGGCAGGTGCTGTTCACCTTCCTGCACCTGGCCGCCTCCCGCGATTGCACCGACGCCATCCTGCGCTCGGGCATCACCGCCATCGCCTACGAGACCGTGCGCGCCGCCGACGGCACCCTGCCGTTGCTCGCGCCCATGAGCGAGGTGGCGGGCAAGCTCGGCGGCATGGTCGGGGCGTATCACCTGATGGCGCCGCAGGGCGGGTCCGGACTGCTGCTCGGCGGGGTGCCGGGCGTGCGGCCCGCGGACACGGTGGTGCTGGGCGGGGGCGTGGCGGGCGTCAACGCGGCGACCGTCGCGCTCGGCATGGGGGCGCGGGTCACGGTGCTGGACACCAATATCGCGCGCTTGCGGGAACTCGACGCCCGGTTCGGCGGGCGGCTCACCACCATCGGATCGAATACCGCCGAGGTCGAGAAGGCCGTGCTGGCCGCCGATCTGGTGATCGGGTCGGTGCTGGTGCCGGGTGCGCGGGCCCCGAAACTGGTGCCCGACAGTCTGGTCGCGCGGATGCGGTCCGGCGCGGTGCTGGTCGACATCGCCATCGATCAGGGCGGCTGCTTCGAGAGCTCGCATCCGACCACGCACGCGAAACCGACGTTCCACGTGGCGGACACGCTGTTCTACTGCGTCGCGAACATGCCGGGCGCGGTCCCGCACACGTCCACGGTGGCGCTCACCAATGTGACGCTGCCGTACGCGCGCGCCATCGCGAACCTGGGCTGGTCGGGCGCGTGCGCCGCGGATCCCGGTCTCGCGCAGGGGCTCACGGCCGACGCCGGGCGGCTCTACTCGCCGGAGGTGGCGGCCGCGCACGGTCTGGGGCCGGCGACGTACACCTCGTCCTGACAACGGCGGCGGGGCCCCCCCCCGGGGTAAACGGGTTGGGGGCCGGCGGGGGGGGGGGGGACGGCGACGGGGCGCCCCCCCCCCCCACCGCGGCCCCGCCGGCGGC
>NZ_JBHWHH010000079.1:0-24935 GCF_042732555.1 Nocardia sp. NPDC059764 | reverse complement strand
GCGACCGGGTGAATCCGGTTGCGGGCCCGCGGTGTCCGTCGCTCAGGACTCGGACGAGCCCAGCGCCCAGTCCGGTCCCGCGCCGTCGGCCGGGAGGTCGCGCAGCTTGTCCGGGTTGCGCACCACGTCGATCTTGGTGATCCGGCCCTCGTCGATGGTGAACGAGAAGACCCCGGTGTTCCTGCCGTCGAACACCACCAGGCCGGGACGGCCGTTGACCAGCACCGGCCGACCCCACGCGCCGCCGATCTTCGACGCGGACGCCAGGAACCCGAGCAGCGTCGCGGCGACCTTGTCCGCGCCGTGCATCGGGTGCAGGAACGCCTGCACCTTGCCGCCGCCGTCGGAGGTGAAGGTGACATTGGTGTCGAGCACGCCCAGCAGTGCGCTCAGGTCGCCGGAACGCCACGCCACCGCGAACGCCGACACCACCTTCTCGTGCTCGTCGGCGCTGGCGGGGAAGCGGGGGGTGCCGTTCTCCACGTGTTTGCGGGCGCGCGAAGCCAATTGGCGCACCGCGGCCGGGGTGCGGCCCACGACTTCGGCCACCTCGGGGCCGGTCATGCCGAAGACGTCCTGCAGCACGAACGCGGTCCGTTCGGCGGGCGACAGCGATTCCAGCACCACCAGCAGGGCGGTGGTGACCCGCTCGTCCTGGGAGATGCGGTCGGCCGGGTCGTCCCAGGTGGTGACCTCGGGCTCCGGAAGCCATTCGCCCACATACTGTTCGCGCCGCGCCCGCGCCGATCCCAGATAGTCGAGGGCGAGCCGCCCGGTGACGGTGGTCAGCCAGGCACGCAGATTCTCGATCCGCGCGTCCTCCGGGCTGGTCTCGTAGTACCGGACCAGCCGCAGCCACGCCTCCTGCACCACGTCGTCGGCGTCGCTGAGACTGCCGAGCGTGCTGTACGCGACCCGCCGCAGATAGCCGCGATGCTCCTCGAACTGCCGCGCCAGCTCGGCCTGATCGGGCCCGTTCCGTCCGTCACCACTCATCGCAACCCTCGCCTTCGCTCACGCCCGCCCGATGGGGCGGACCGCTCACAGCACCGACGAGACAGATCGCCGGGCTGTGACATTCCCCTGGAAAATCTAGCGAAGGCGACCGGACGGTTCGCGAATTCGCGGTGACGGGTCAGCGTCGCCGCAGACAGACGGCCGTGGCGGCGAGGACCGCCGTCGCGACCTGAACGGCCTCGGACAGCCGGACCGCACGCCGCAGATCGGGAACCCGGGGGACCGGACCGTCACCGAGGGTGGGCCGCATCTCGATGCCGTGCCGGTACTCGGTGCGGCCGCCGAGCGTCACGCCCAGCGCGCCCGCCATGGAGGCCTCCGCCACACCGGCATTCGGGCTCGGATGCTTGTCCGCATCGCGACGCCAGGCCCGCCAGGCGGCGGCGGGACGGCCCCCGATCACCGGCGCGAGGGCGGTCGTGAGCAGGCCGCTCACCCGGGCGGGCGCGAGATTGGCGACATCATCGGTTCGCGCGGCGGCCCAACCGAACCGCTCGTAGCGCTCGTTGCGATAGCCGACCATCGCGTCGAGGGTATTGACTGCCCGGTAGGCCAGCAGTCCGGGAACGCCCGCCACCGCGCCCCAGAACAGTGGCGCGACAGTCGCGTCCGAGGTGTTCTCCGCGATCGATTCGAGCGCCGCGCGCGCCAGCCCGTCCGCGTCGAGCACCTCGGGATCGCGGCCGCACAACGACGGCAGCAAAGCCCGCGCGCCCTCGATATCGCCGGACTCGAGGCGATCGGCCATGTCCCGCCCGGTCTTGGCGAGGGTCGTCCCGCCCAGCACGGTCCAGGTCGCGGCGGCGGTGAGCGCCACCTCGCCGAGCGTCCGAACGATCCCGTTCGAACGCGGCCGCGAGGTGCGGTGTTTCGCCCCGATCCGTCCGGAGACGGCGCGTCCCAACCCGATTCCGAGTCCCGTGACGGTCCCGACCAGCACGACTTCGTGCACGACTCCCGCGGCCCGGTCGTCTCGATACGTGACCTGTTCGACCCGCATTGCCGCCGAACCGAACCCGGCCACCGGATGTCCGCGCCGGGGATCGCCCAGCAGCCGGTCCAGGCCGAACCCGAGGAGCAGTCCGGCCGCCGTAGCGGTCGCCCTCAACGCCGGTTGCCGTAGCGGTCGGCGATGCGGGCCTCGTTCGTGGTGCGCGCGGGTTCGGGGGCCGGGTCGTTGGGCTTCGACTTGGTTGCCGGAGCGGGTGATTCGGCCGCCCGCGTCGCGGCTTCGGTCGCCGGGGTCTCGGCGTCCGTCGACTTGGCGGCCTCGGACTTCTCGCGGCGGCGAGCGCGGATCTCGGCCCACACGAAGTAGCCGAGACCCAGCGGCGCCATGACGCCGAAGGCCAGCCATTGCAGGCCGTAGGACAGGTACGGGCCGGCGTCGAGCTGGGGGAGGGCGTCGGGGGTGAACGCTCCGGGCTGGCCCGCGTCGAGTTGCAGATACCCGCCGAGGCCGTCGGTCGGGATGGGCGTCAGCGGCAACCCGAGGACGGTCGCTTCCTGCTGGGTGTCGGTCGTGTACACCTGCCGGAAGCCGTCCTCGGTGGTCGGCGGCTTCTTCTCGATGACGCCCTCGGAGGCGCGGATGCGGGCCTCGAGGTGCTGCGGCCCGGTGGGCGGGTCGGCGATGGCGGGCGGGCGGGTGCCGCCCTGCGCGGCCGCGATCTGGCCGCGGTCGACCAGCAGGGTGCGGCCGTCGTCGAGCCGGAACCCGGCGAGCACGGTGTAGGCGGGCTGCCCGTCGAGGTGGCGCAGGCGCACCAGGACCGTCGAGTCCGGGACGTAGCTGCCATCGGCGGTGACACGCCGCCATTCGGTGTTCTTGCCGTCGCCCGACAGCAGCCCGGCGATGTCCACCGGGTCGGCGTGCACCGAGGCGGCGATGCGGTCGTTGCGTTCGGAGGTGCGGGTGTTCTTGCCCAGCTGCCAGGGCGCGAGCACGGTGAAGCACAGGTAGGCGAAGCCGGCCACCACCACGGCCAGGATCAGCCAGCTCGGGCGCAGCAGGAAGGTGAGGCGACGCAGCAGTGAACTCATGCGTCCCGGCCTCCGGCCCGCGGTTCCTCGCCGAGCTGTTCGCGCACCCAGTCCAGCATCCCCGGCACGGCCGCCTCGATCTGTTCGCGCACCACCGCGAAATCGGACTGGTCGCCGTAGTACGGGTCCGGCACCGAGTGACCGTCCGCGCCCGGGTCGAAACTGCGCAGCAGCCGCCGCCGATCCGACGGCACCCCCATCCGGGCCAGGTCCCGCTCGTGCCCGGTGTCGAGCGCCACCACCAGATCGGCGTCGCGGTGGTCGCCCCCGATCACCGCCGCACTGTGCCCGGTCGGATAGCCGTGCGCGCTCAGCTCCCGATCGGTCCGGTAGTCGGCCTCGTCCCCGACATGCCAGCTGCCGGTCCCGGCACTGCTCACCCGCACCCGATCCGCCAATCCCGCGCGCTCGAGATGCGCGGCGAAGATCTTCTCGGCCATCGGGGACCGGCAGATATTGCCGGTGCAGATAAACGTCACATGCAGGTCGCCCACGACAGCCATTCTGGCCGGTAGGCGCGGACGGCGGCCACGTAGGGTGGACGGCTGTGCCGGACGACACCGAGTTCCAGGATTTCGACCATGCCAGGCTGCGGCACCACGGGGACGTGGACGCGCGGCCGGGCATGGTGGATTTCGCGGTGAACGTTCAGGGCAGCGCGCCCCCGGAATGGCTGCGGGAGCGGCTGGCGGGACGGCTGGCGGAGCTGGGCCGGTATCCGGGGGAGGCGGACGAGCGGGCGGCGCGGGCGGCGGTGGCCGCGCGGCACGGGCGCTCGGCCGACGAGGTGCTGTTGCTGGCCGGGGTGGCCGAGGGGTTCGCGATGCTGCCGCGGCTGGTGTCACGGCTGGCCGCGGTGATCCATCCGTCGTTCACCGAGCCGGAGCTGGCGCTGCGCGAGGCCGGGGCGCCGGTCGCGCGGGTGCTGCTGGAGCCGCCGTACTCGCTCGACGGTGTCGTGGTGCCGGAGGACGCGGATCTGGTGGTGGTGGGCAATCCCACGAACCCGACCTCCGTTCTGCACTCGGCGGACAGCATTCGGGCGCTGCGGCGGCCGGGGCGCATCGTGGTGGTGGACGAGGCGTTCGCCGACGCGGTGCCCGGTGAGTCGGAATCCCTTGCCGGGGAGAGTCATCCGGATGTGCTGGTGTTCCGGAGCCTCACCAAGACGTGGGCGCTGGCCGGACTGCGCTGCGGGTACGCGCTCGGCGCGCCGGAGGTGCTGGCGCGGTTGAATCACGGCCGTGCGCACTGGCCGCTGGGCACCTTGCAGCTGGAAGCCATCGCGGCGGCGAGCGAACCGGCCGCGGTCGCGCAGGCGCGGCGGATGGCCGAGCACATCGCCGTTGATCGGGCCGCCATGATCCCACGGCTGCGGGAACTGGGCGTCGAGGTGCACGAGCCCGCGGCCGGGCCGTTCCTGCTGATCCGGGTGCCGGATGCGGAACTGTTGCGAAAGCAGCTCGCGGACAAGGGGATCGCGGTGCGCCGCGGTGATACGTTCCCCGGGCTGGAAACGGGTTTCCTGCGGGTCGCGGTGCGGCCGGCGGAGGCGGTGGACCGGCTCGTCGCGGCCATCCGCGACGTGGGTGTGTGATCGTGGCAGGCAGGATCGAGCAGGAGGTTCGGTTGTGACGACGGTGCGGCTGTCGGATCTCATCGCGGCGCTGGAAGCGGCGTACCCGCCCGGACTGGCCGAGTCCTGGGATTCGGTGGGCTTGGTGTGCGGTGACCCGCGCGACTCGGTCTCGCGGGTGCTGTTCGCGGTCGACGCCACGGCCGGGGTCGTGGACGAGGCCATCGAGTGGGGCGCGCAGGCGCTGGTCGTGCACCACCCGCTGCTGCTGCGCGGGGTGGACACGGTCGCGGCCGACACCCCGAAAGGCGCGTTGCTGCACCGGCTCATCCGCTCCGGCTGCGCGCTGTTCAGCGCCCACACCAATGCCGACTCCGCCGATCCGGGCGTCTCGGACGCGCTCGCGGCGGCGATCGGGCTCACCGTCACCGGCCCGCTCGATCCGAAACCGCTGACCGCCCTGGACAAGTGGGTGGTGCAGGTGCCGGTCACGCACCGTGACGCCGTGCTGGACGCCCTGTTCGCGGCGGGCGCGGGCCGGATCGGCGCCTACTCCGACGCCGCCTGGACGGTCGCGGGCACCGGCCAGTTTCGGCCCCTCGAGGGCGCCAACCCGGCCCTGGGCGTGGTCGGCGAGCTGCACGAGGTGTCCGAGGATCGCCTCGAGGTGGTGGCCCCGCCGTCGCGCCGGGCCGCGATCCTGGCCGCCCTGCGCGAGGCCCACCCCTACGAGGAACCCGCCTATCACGTCACCGAACGCGCCGATCTGCCGTCCGGCCTGGGCATCGGCCGGGTCGGCGAGCTGCCCGCCCCGGAAACCCTGCGCGAGTTCACCGCTCGCGTGCGCGCCGCTTTGCCCGCCACCACCTGGGGCGTGCGCGCCGCCGGTGACCCGGACCGGATCATCCGCACTGTCGCCGTCTGCGGCGGCGCGGGAGATTCCTTCCTGGGTAAGGTCTCCCGCCTCGGCGTGGACGCCTACGTCACCTCCGACCTGCGCCACCACCCCGCCGACGAACACCTGCGCGCGGGCGGCCCGGCCCTGATCGACGCCGCCCACTGGGCCACCGAGTTCCCCTGGTGCGGCCAGGCCGAAGGTGTGGTCCGCCACGCCCTGCCCGGCCTCGAGACCCGCGTCTCCACCCTCCGCACCGACCCCTGGACCCTGGGCGCGTCGGACTGCTGAGCGCAGCCGGGTGCGACGCCGCCGACAAGGCCGATCCGGTGAATTTCCGGCCCGGCCCGGTCGGGATGATCGTTTGTCCTGCTCGAGGCAGGCTTGGCGATTCAGACCCCGCTGGGCGGGTACGGTGGGAGTCTTGAATTCGTCCATAGCGTCCAGGAGACCTTCGCGTTGAATGCTGAACCATCGATCCAGGCCAAGCTGCTCGACCTCGCCGCCGTCGACGCCGAGCTGACGCGGATCGAGCATCGCCGCAAGGTGCTGCCCGAGCAGCAGGAAGTGGATCGGCTGGCCGCGGAGCGCACCACCCGCAAGGACGAGGCGGTGAAGGCCGAGATCCTGATCGACGACCTCGACCGCGACATCCGCAAGCTGGAAGGCGAGATCGAGGCCGTCCGCAAGCGCGAGGAACGCGACCGCGGCCTGCTCACCGCCGGGTCGGTCGGGGCCAAGCAGCTCTCCGAACTGCAGCATGAGCTGACCAGCCTGGAACGTCGCCGCAAGGTCCTCGAGGACGACGAGATCGAGGTGATGGAGCGCCGCGAGGCCGCCGCCGCCGCGCACGCCCACGCCGGGGCCAACCTGGACCAGGCCGAGGCCGAACTGGTCGACGCCGAACGCCTGCGCGACAGCGCCCTGGCCGACCTCACCGTCGCCCAGCAGCGCTGCGACTCCGACCGCGAAGCCCTGACCCGGTCCTTCCCCGCCGACCTGATCGCCGTCTACGACAAGCAGCGCACCACCTACGGCGTCGGCGCGGCCCTGCTCCAGGCCCGCCGCTGCGGCGCCTGCCGCATCGAACTGGACCGCGGCGAGATCTCCCGCATCTCCCAGACCGCCCCCGACGTCGTGGTCCGCTGCCCCGAATGCGGCGCGATCCTGGTGCGCACCAAGCACTCCGGGCTCTGACCCGACCGCCCCGCGCCCCTCGGCGCGCGGCACCCGTGCCGTCCGCCGTGGACCGGCACACGACACGACAGCCCGAATACCGCGAACCAGCACGGCGACGCGACAGTATCGCCGCCTGGCCCGCGCGGACCTCGACGCCACGGTGGCGTGACCCGCCGGCGGATTCTCGGACCTGCACGGAAGGTGAACAGCGTTGGTGGACATGGTGATCGTGGAGGCGGACGGCGGCTCGCGCGGCAATCCGGGCCCCGCCGGGTACGGCGCGGTGGTCTGGGACGCGGATCGTGCGCGCGTCCTGGCTGAGCGCAAGGAGTTCCTCGGGGTCGCCACCAACAATGTCGCCGAATACCGGGGGCTCATCGCGGGTCTGGAGGCCGCCGCCGAGCTGGGTGCGCGGGAGGTGTCCGTGCGCATGGACTCCAAGTTGGTCGTCGAGCAGATGTCCGGGCGCTGGAAGGTCAAGCACGAGGCCATGATTCCGCTCGCTGATCGGGCGCGGCGGCTGGTGGCCGGGTTCGATCGGGTGAGCTTCGCGTGGATACCGCGCAACGAGAACTCGCACGCGGACCGGCTCGCCAACGAGGCCATGGACGACGCCGACACCGTCGCCGAGGTCCGCACGGCGCTGCGGGAGTCGGGTCAGGCGCTCGGCCGACCGGCCGAACTCGGATCCGGCGCATCGAATTCGACGGCGGCCGAACGTGATTCCGGTAGCGGCCAGGGCACGCTGGGGCAGGTGGCCGCCGCGGTGGCGGGCGGTATCGTGGACAGTCCCGCATCCGTCGCCACGCCCGCACCCGGCTGGACCGCGGCGATCGGGCGGCCGACCCGGCTGCTGCTGCTCCGGCACGGGCAGACGGAATTGTCGGTGGAGCGCCGGTATTCGGGCCGCGGCAATCCGCCGCTGACCGAGCTCGGCCGGCAGCAGGCCGCGAACGCGGCGGCCATGCTCGCGCGCAAGGGCGGGATCGAGGCCATCGTGTGCTCGCCGTTGGGCCGGGCGCAGAAGACCGCGGAGGCGGCCGGGAAGGCGCTCGGGCTGCCGGTGCGGGAGCTGGAAGGGTTGACCGAGACCGACTTCGGGGCCTGGGAGGGTATGACGTTCCTGGAAGCGCGGGACCAGGATCCGGAGCTGCACGGGCAGTGGCTGGGCGATCCGTCGGTCCCCGCGCCCGGCGGTGAGAGCTTCGATCAGGTGCGAGAGCGCGTCGAGTCGGTGCGGCGGGATCTGGTGGCGTTGTATCCGGGCGCGAATGTGCTTGTGGTCAGCCATGTCACGCCGATCAAGACGCTGCTGCAACTGGCGCTCGGGGTGGGTCCGTCGCTGTTGTACCGGTTGCACCTGGATCTGGCGTCGCTGTCGATCGCGGAGTTCTATCCGGACGGCGGCTCGTCGGTGCGCCTGGTCAACGACACGTCGTATCTCTGAGGAGACCGGTAACCCCTTGCACCGCAGGGGGTTCGGTTCACGGACGCAGGGTCGCCATCAGGAACTCGGTCTGGTCGTAGACGGCCTTCTCGAACCAGTCGTCGAAGTAGATGTCGAAATGGCCGATCGGATAATGCTTCACGGTGGCGTGCTTGGTCCGCTCGGCCGCCTTCACGGTGGGGCCCGCCGGGGCCACCGAGTCGTTGTCGCAGATCGCGTACAGCACAGGCGCTTTGATGTCCTTGACATGCCGCGTCGGATTGTCGAACAGCGTCGACAGCCCGATCCGCGCCGCCACCTTCGGCCGGTACTGCGCGCTCTCCTCGGCGAGCCGCCCGAATCCGGCGGGCACGTCGGCCGCGCTCATCAATGCCGCGGAGTGCTTCTTGCCCGCCAGCCGCGCGGTGATCGGACGCCGAATGATCGGCCCCACCACCTGATCCGTCACCGCCAGCGTCCCGGTCTTGATCAGACTGAACGGTCCCTTCGCCAGCGCCGAGGACCAGCCGCTGGTGAACGGGCACTGCGCCACCACCGCCGCGATGTAATGGTCGTCGGGAGCGACGGCGAGTACATGCCCGCCGCCGAAAGAACTGCCCCACAACGCGATTCGCGTCGCATCGATCCCGCGAATCGTGCGCGCGAACGCGATCGCCGCATGCCAGTCCGCACGCTGCCGCGCGATATTGATCACCTGCCGGGGCTCGCCCCCACTGGCCCCGAAATGCCGATAGTCGAAGGCCAGAGCCGCGATTCCCACCGACGCGAAACGGCGCGCGTACCGGTCCAACCCCATTTCCCGGTCCGCCCCCAGCCCGTGTCCCATGACCACCAGCGGGCGCGGACGCGGCGGTCCATCCGGGAGATACAGCCAACCGGCGCACTGTTCGACACCCGAAGGGAACCCCACCTCGACACGCTCCATGACGCCCTACCGTACCCTGGTGGCCGCGGACGAGTCGGTCGGGCGGCCGCGGCGAGAGGAACGGGCAACGCGTGTGCCGCAGCCTGTCGCCGAGGAAAGTCCGGACTCCGGAGAGCAGGGCGGTTGTTAACGGCAACCCGGGGCAACCCGCGGGACAGTGCCACAGAAAACAAACCGCCGGCGGGCCGCACTTCGCGAGAAGTGCACCGCCGGTAAGGGTGAAACGGTGCGGTAAGAGCGCACCAGCGCGCCGGGTGACCGGCGCGGCTAGGTAAACCCCGCCCGGAGCAAGGTCGAAGGCCGCACTCGCGAGAGTGCGGCTGCGCAGGTGTTCGAGGGCTGCTCGCCCGAACCTGCGGGTGGACCGCTCGAGGCACCCGGCAACGGTGTGTCCAGATGGATGGTCGCCACCCCGGTGGAAACACCGGGGGGACAGGATCCGGCTTACAGACCGACTCGTCCGCCCGCATTTTCCGCCCCTCCGCTTCGCTGCGGGGCGGTGAATGTTGCGGGGTTGTTATCTCGTCGGCGGGCCCGGTGGCGTGGTGCCATGATGGAAGGCACACCGTCGGATTTCCGATGGCGCGAAATCGTTTCGCGGAGCAAACAATGGATGTTCTGTATCTGTTGATGGGGTGGCTCGCCGCTTTCGTGGTGATCGCCGGTATGGGGCTGGCGGCCGGGGTGCGGATTGTCACGCAGTACGAGCGGGGCGTGGTGTTCCGGCTCGGGCGGGTGCGGGCGGTGCGCGAGCCCGGGTTGCGGTTGCTGATCCCCGGCGTGGACAAGATGTCGAAGATCTCGGTGCGCGTCGTCACCATGCCGGTGCCCGCGCAGGAGGGGATCACGCGCGACAACGTGACCGTGCGCGTCGACGCCGTCGTCTACTTCCGGGTCATCGATCCCATGCGCGCGCTGGTCGAGGTGCAGGACTATCTGTTCGCGGTCGCGCAGGTCGCGCAGACCTCGTTGCGTTCGATCATCGGCAAGAGCGAGCTCGATGATCTGCTGTCGAATCGCGAGCAGCTCAACAAGGGCCTGGAATTGATGATCGATTCCCCGGCCGTGAACTGGGGCGTGCACATCGACCGCGTCGAGATCAAGGATGTGGCGCTGCCGGATGCGTTGAAGCGCTCCATGTCTCGCCAGGCCGAGGCCGAACGCGAACGCCGCGCCCGCGTCATCTCCGCCGAGGGCGAATTGCAGGCGTCGCAGAAGCTGGCCCAGGCCGCCGCCAATATGTCCGACGCCCCTGCCGCGTTGCAGCTGCGATTCCTGGAGACCGTGGTTCAGGTTGCGGCGGAGAAGAATTCGACCCTGGTGTTGCCGTTCCCGGTGGAGTTGCTGCGTTTCCTCGAACGCAGCGGCCGGATGCCGGGCGAGACCGCGCCGGAGGAGCCCGGCGCGTCGCAAGAGATGAGGGAGTGAGTCATGGCTGGTGTCGTTCAACCGGCGGCCATCGTGGTGCTGTTCGCCATCGCGTATGGATTCAAACTCTTCAGTGCCAAGTTCCCGAGCGGACTGCGCGGTAGGTAGGCGGTCCGCGCGGCGAGCAGTGCGGCCGCGGGAAAACAGGCGGGCGGCGTGATCGACGCCGCTCGCCCGTTTCCCTGCGCAGACCATCCGGTTGGATAAGAATTGCGGCGCGCCACACGGTGTCTACCGGCGCGGCTCGGCGTGTCGGGCGGGTTATCCGCCTTGAACTGGCATCGAACGTGATCGACGTCATAAAGTGTTGCGCGTTGGAAAGTTCCGTAGCGGTCCGCGACGGAACAAGGGCTCGACAATCGTCGGAAAGCAGGTCTCGTCTCGATGCGAATTGCTCGCAAACTGGCAGTGGGGGCGCTTCTCGCCGCTGCCGCCTCCGCTGTGCTGGGTGCCGGTTCTGCCTCCGCGGTGGCCGTGACGCCGCTGCCGGGCGGAATTCAGGTGGATCTCACCGCGGCGGACACGCAGTGGGTGGCGCAGAACCACTTCGGACAGGTCATCGCCGGCCTGCCGCATCCGTCGGCCGCGTCGTTCGGGGAAGCCCTGGACTCGGCCGCGTTGCTGTCGTCGCAGTACCCGGGCGGCCGCGTGGTGTTCACCGTGTACGGTCCGTTCAACGAGCTGAACGGCACGATGCTGGCCCTGCAGTAGGGCCAGTCTCCGCAGTGGAACTGCATCAACGGATCGTGTCGGCGCCGGTGGACTTCGGCGCCGTCCGAACCGAGTTCGGACTGGCCTCGGACTACCCGCCCGAGGCCGTCTCGGAGGCCCGCGACGCGGTCGACGCGTTCGCGGGCGCCCGAGCCGACCGGCGGGAGATTCCGCTGGTCACCATCGATCCCCCGGGTGCCATGGATCTGGACCAGGCGGTCTGCCTGGAGCGCACCCCGAGCGGCGGATTCCTCCTCTTCTACGCCATCGCCGACGTGGCCGCGGTGGTCGTCCCCGGCGGGCCACTGGCCCGCGCGTCCCTGGCCCGCGGCCAGACCTTCTACTTCCCCGACGGCACCGTCCCGCTGCACCCGCCGGTGCTGAGCGAGGGCCTCGCCAGCCTGCTGCCCGACGTCGACCGCCCGGCCGCGCTGTGGACCATCGAATGCGACGCGCACGCCGTACCGGTGCGGTTCTCGGTGACCCGCGCGCTGGTCCGCTCCCGCGCCCGCCTCGACTATCAGGGCGTGCAGGCCGACGCCGACAACGGCCGCCTGCACCCGTCGATCGCCGCGCTGCCCGACTTCGGGCGGCTGCGCATCGCCGCCGGCATCGAACGCGGCGCGATCACGCTGCGATTGCCCGCCCAGACCGTGGTGCGCGACGGTGCGCAATCCGGAGTCGATCACTGGCAACTCGCCATCGAACCGCGCACCGCCGCGGACGATTGGAACGAACAGGTCTCCCTCCTGACCGGTATGTGCGCGGCCAGAATCATGCTCGATGGACATAACTCGAACGGCTCCGGCAAACCCGCGCTCCCGGGTTTGCTGCGGACCATGCCCCCGGCTCCGCCCGCCGCCATCGAGTCCATGCGGCGCACCGCCGCGGCGGTCGGAGTGGCCTGGCCGCCGGACGAGTCGGTGGGTCGCATGCTGGCCGGTCTGGACTGCAATACTTCCGCCGCCCTGGTGCTCATGTCGGAGGCCATCAGTCTGCTGCGCGGCGCGTCCTACACGATTCTGAACGGTCAGGACCCGGAAGCCCTGCGGCACAGCGCGATCGCCGGGACCTATGCTCACGTGACCGCTCCGCTGCGGCGCCTGGCCGACCGCTACGCCACCGAGATCTGCCTGGCCTACTGCGCGAAAACCGAAGTCCCGCACTGGGTCTTCGACGAGCTCGCCGCCGCTGTCGACACCATGCGCCGTACCGACGCCCTGGCCGGGAAGGTCGACCGCGCCTGCCTGGACCTCACCGAGGCCACCGTCCTGTCCCCGCGCCTGCACACCGACTTCGACGCCGTCGTGCTCCGCGAGGCCAACGGCACCCGCCCCGCCGAGATCTTCATCGCCGACCCACCCGTCCTGGCCAAATGCACCGGCGCCCCGCCAGAAGGCGAGAACGTCCAGGTCCGCCTCGCCGAGGCCGACCCCGTGACCCGCACGGTCACCTTCAGTTACGCCGCTGGACCCGCGCTTTCGATGCCATACTCGACGCCATGACCGTCGAACCGTTTCCGCAGTGGCTGCGCCCGCCGCCGGGCGGCTTCGTGGCAGAGGATCTGGATCGCCTGCCCGATCTGCCGCCGCACACCGAGCTGATCGACGGGAGTCTCGTCTTCGTGAGCCCGCAAGCCCAGTTTCACGCGCTGGCAGTCAGCATGTTCGAAACGGCGTTGCGGCGTTGCGCGCCCCCCACCGTTCGAGTTCGACGCGAGATGACGGTGACGCTGGACCGCAACCAGCGACCCGAACCGGATGTCATCGCTGTGCGTGCCGATCGCGCGGGCGGTCCCGCGCTGACGACGTACCAGGCTGATGATGTCCTGCTGGCTGTCGAGGTCGTATCCCCCGAGTCTCGAACACGGGATCGGGAACGCAAACCGCAGCTCTACGCGAAGGCTGGAATACCGCATTTCTGGCGCGTGGAGAACGCGGACGGGCGACCGGTTGTCTATGTCTATGAGCTCGACCCGGCCACGAATACCTACGCGCTCACCGGAATCCACCATGATCGGCTCCGGCTGACCGTTCCATTCGAGCTGGAGATCGATCTCACCGAGATCGATTCGCTCTGACCGCGTTTCGCGGGTGCGAACGGTTCGCCCACCCGACGGCAAAACCGTCCCGGTCCGCCTCGACGAAGTCGACCCGCCGATTGACGAAGCGAGGTCAAATGGCCAAGGTCGGTCGGTCACTATTCACCGAAGCCCTTGGTTCCTTAGATTCGTTCTCTCGCAGGATAAATCGTCCACCAAGGGCTTCGGCCATGATCAACCAGGAGTACGCGGCCAGCGCACAGCACAACCCCAAGGCTCAAAGCTCGAGCTAGCGGGTCAACAGGACGCGATCCCCACGGAGCCGTTGAGGCTGGTGTGAAAGAGGAGGCAGACCAGGTGGTTCGCGGCAGAATACGAGCCGTTCGAAGATCCGGTGGTGTCGACGGGCTGTGCGGCGGTGACCGGCAGTGGCTCGGCTTGGGCGGGGGCGGCGAGGAGGGCAGCGGGGGTGCAGAGGCCGGCCATGACGGCCACGGTGCCGAGGAACTTCTTCGAATTCATTTGGGACTCCATCTGTTTCGATCTGGACGGGAGTCAGTATCACAGTTTCGGGGCGCGTGCCCGTAGACCCGATAGCTGGGGTTACTGATGTGTCAGGGAGCGTCTCGAGCAGCAACAGTCCCAGCCGCGCCCATTGGCGCAGTGGATCGCCCGGGTGCTCGGCGGGCTGCACAGGGTAAGGTCAGTCGGTCGACGATCGCCGCCGTTATCTCGGCGCCGGTGGCCTAATATCCGTGTTGAGCTGTGCTTTCGTGTCGTGGACGGGTGTCTTCGGACACGTGTCCTCGGTGCTGAGGCGGGCGGTGCGGAGTTGGCCGTGGGCGTGTGCGAGTGCCCCATTGTCGGATCCGTATCGGCGAGCTCGTACCGGAAATGGAGATGCTGTTAGCCCGACGCGATGTTCATTACCCCGATCGGCGTGTCTCAGTTTTCCTGATCCGGCTCTTCTTCGAGCCTTCTGATGAGGGCCGAGGCGACGAGGCCCACGACGCGGTCTTCGTCGTGGGCCAGTTGTCGCAAGATGTCCAGCGCGATGGCCCCCGGCATCTCGGCGAGCGCCTGGGTCAGCCGCACCCGTACCGCCGAGTCCGCCGTGTGCGCGGTGAGTTCGTCTGCCAGCGCACTCATGATCAGGTCCGCCCACTTCGCGTCCTGTGCCAATGCTCCCAAGAGCTCGGCCGCCTCGACATCGTTCGGCCCCTTGACCACTGTATCGACCAGTGCCGGCACAGCCCGGGCCACGCCCCGCGCACCGAGTGCGAGAGCAGCATGTCTGCGGACCGTGGCGTCGGCGTCCCCGAGCGCGTCCGTAAGGATCGTGGTCGCTTCGTCGCCCGATAGCTCGGCGAGCGCCAGGACCGCGCGCCGCCGGACTTCGACGTCTTCCGAGCCCAGGCCGAACGCCATGCTCGCCACGCCGTCGCCGTTGGCCCGGGCGAGTGCCCACCGCAGGGCCCCGGCAACGTTCGGATCGGATTCGGTCAGGATCGCCTCGGCCAGCAGTTCGGTAGGCACCGGCACGTCCTCGGCGGGGGCGAGGACGGCCTGCTGTCGCCGGGCGGCACTGTGCGAACGGAGTCCGTGCAAGAGCTCGACTATGCGTAGGACGTCTTGCCAGCCGCCTGGATCGGCGGCATCTACGGTACGGAGCCGCTCGAGGAGTTCTTGCTCCCGGTTCAGTCGTGCTTCGGTCCTTCGAATGAGGTCACCGACCAGTATGGACGGGCTGAATCCAGGATCGTCGAGAGCCTGTCCGATTTGGCGCAGGGACAGTCCCAGCGACCGCAACCCCTCCACATGGAAGATCCGCCGGATATCGTCGGGTGAGTATTCCCTGTAGCCACTCACGGTGCGGCCTGTCGGTCGTACCAGCCCGAGGGAGTCGTAGTGCCTGAGCATCCGGGCGCTCACTCCCGAGAAGCGCGCCACGTCGCCGATCAGCACGCCGTTGTCTCCTTCCGATCCGGACCGAGTGCGACGACCCGTCTCGCCTCACCGATAGCGAGGTCGAATCCGGCATCCGGGTCACTCAGGAGCCGCTGCGTGGCGCTCGCGTGCGCCCGCATCGTCGGGTCATGACTTGTCATCGCCGCCTGCAGGACCGGCTCGACCACCTCGCCGAGTGCAACGAGAGCGCGGCTCAGACTCAGCCGTACCTCGCGGTCACCTCGGCCGAATTGCGCGGCCAGTTCCGCGGCCAGCCCCTCCTTCACCTCCTCCTCGTCAGGCACGAGAACGACCGCAGCGCGCCATGCACTCCGCGCGACCTCGTCGTCGGCATCGTGCAGCATCGAATACGTAATCGCTGACCAGGTATTCGGATCCCCGATCTTGGACAGCGTGTGCAACGCTTGGCTGCGGGCTTGCGCGTGTTCGGAATAGAGCTCCGCCCGTAGCGCGGGAACGGTGATCTCGCGCGGGAGGCGGGTCAGCGCCCAGGTGAGCATGTCGCGCACGAAGAAGTCCGGCTCGATCGCGCACCGCTCTACGAGTGCATCGACGAAGAAGGGCTCGGGATGCGTGCCGGCTGCCAGAGCCGCCTCGAGCCGGGTCGATGAGTTCGCAGCGGCCAATGCCTCGAACAGTCGCATAGTGTGTGGGTTCCTGTGTGTCGAGTTGATGGGGACCACCTCCGACAGCCATTCAATGCCTTTACACAGTGACAAGGTCAAGCACGCACGGCCGATGTCGTGGCATCGCTGTACTCCACGATCACAGAGGTAGTCGGCCGTCGCGTCCATCCTGGGCTGGGCAGGCCATGCGGAAGACGGGCATAGCCCACCTGAGGTTTCCCCGCTTTCTCGGAGGGCTTGCCAGGTCGGTGTCAGACGGTGGCGACGATCTTGCCCATGTGGATAGCGGTGGCTGCGACGATGTCGCCGAGGGCGAACACGGTGTCGATTATGGGATGCGATGTGCCGCTGCGGAAACCTGCCAGGCTACGCGGAAACCGGTTGCCGCCCGGCAACTCTCACGAGGGCTGTCCAGTGCCGAAGGTGCTGACGATCACCTGTGCTCGACGGCATGCCGACCAGATTGGCAGCGGCAAACCTCGGCGCTCACTTCCCGACCCGCGCGCGTCGAGGTGCCGATCAGTCTGATCACGGCTGCCGCGGATTCTGGGTCGCCGACGACGAAGATGGTAAGGCGGCAAGCAGATTCGTCGTAGGTCCAGTGGACGTTGATCTGTACTGGGACGCTCGAGTCGCCGATCGCGGTCGCGGCGAGATGTGCGGTGATCCGGTCCATCGCGAGACGGTCGACGTCGTCGATGTGCACGACAGACGAAACGTGCACGTGCGGGGTACTGATCGGTTCGTCGGGTACCACGCCGGTGAAGGCACGCAAGTCCCGTTCGCTGATTCGGTACTGCTTGCCCATCCGCACGGCCGGCAGACGGCCGTCTCGAACGTATCCGCGCACGGTACGCACATGCAATCCGAGAATGGCAGCCACCTGTTCGGCCGAATACAGAGCAACGGTCATCAACACAACGTACCGGGCCGTTAGCAGGGGACATCAGATTGAGTGAGCCGGAACAGGATTGGCGGCTCGGAGAATCTGACGCCGGCTAACGCGCCCGCATGGGCTGACTCGATGGTGGCACGAAGGCAGCTCGGTGCAGGTCGAGCAGCTCGATCGCCCGTCCCCGCAGTGTCTCGAACCCGTCGTCACCTATCTGAACATTCGCACCACGGCCACGAATCAAACCATCAACACAGGTCCGCCACACCGACTTTGAGGACAGGGCCTAGGACCGTGCGTCAGCTCAGCGGGTGGCGGTGGACGAAGTCGATGGCGTCCGGGTATTCCTCGAGGGCCTTGGCGGCGGCGGCTTCCTCGGCGTCGCAGAGGTGTTGGTAGGCGGGGTCGGTGGTGTCGGCGACGTGGGTGCGGATGGTGAGGAGGGCTTCGATGGCGTCGCGGTGGTCGCCTAGGACGCCTTGGAGGTGTTTGGCTTTCTTGCCGAGGTCTTCGGCGGGTTTGCCGAGGACGGTGGTGGCGGCTTCGGCGGAGTAGCGTAATCGCTTGGCGGCCTTGCGGATGTCGTGGAGGCGCTCGATGCGTTCGGGGCCGGAGAGGCCGTGTTCGGAGTGGACGAGGTGGCGTAGCGCGCGCAGGTCGCGGCGCAGCACCTTGGTGAAGACCCGCTCGGCGGGTTCGTCCGCGTGGGAATGCTTCATGGGTGGGTCGGTGATCAGGCCATGCAGGGTGCCGAGCAAGGCGGTGTAGCGGTCGCCGTCGAACGCGTGGACCACCTCGCGGTGCGCGTCGGCGTAGATCTGCCGTTCCTCCGCGACCAGGCGGTGGCCGAAATTCCTGGGGGGAGAGGAGGTCTCGTCAGCCTGGTGGGACGGCGGGCTATCGCTGTCCGTGTCATCGCCCAGCAGGGCCGCGAAGCGTTCGGCGCGGACTTCGGCGTCTCGGGCGACGCCGAGCAGTCCGCCCAGCCAGCGCAGCTCGTCGGTGATCTGGCCGACGGCCTTGCGGCGCAACACCCGGCGGTAGGACTTCAGCACGCTCCGCAGCCGCCGGGTGGCCACCCGCATCTTGTGCACCGAGTCCGGAAGGTCCTGGCGCACATCGGGTTCGGCCGTACACAGCCGGTCCACATCGGCGGTTACTGCGTCGACCAAGGCGGGACCGGCTGTGGTGCTCATCTACATCCTGTACTTGTCGGTGGCTTCCACCAGGTGGTGGGTGATGCCGGGTTCGAGGGCCGCGTGGCCGGCGTCGGCCACGATGCGCAGTTCCGATCCGGGCCAGGCCCGATGCAGATCCCAGGCGCTGGTGGCCGGGCAGACGACGTCGTAGCGGCCTTGCACGATGACGCCGGGAATGTGGGCGATGCGGTCGATGTCGCGCAGCAGCTGTCCCTCGTCGAGGAAGCCATGGTTGACGAAGTAGTGGTTCTCGATGCGGGCGAAGGCCAGCGCGAAGCGCGGATCGGCGGTCTCGGCGACCCGATCCGGCTGGGGCAGCAGGGAACTCGTGGCACCCTCCCAGGTGGACCACGCGACGGCCGCGTCGGTGGCGAGAGCGGCATCGGGGGAGTGCAGCAGGCGGTGATAGACCTCGACGAGGTCATGCCCGCGGTCGGCTTCCGGCACCGGCGCCAGGAACTTCTCCCACTCGTCGGGGTACACGTACCCCGCGGAGCCATTGTAGTACCAATCGATTTCCTTGCGCCGCAACAGGAATATGCCGCGCAGCACCAGCTCGGTGACGCGGTCCGGGTGGGTCTGGGCGTAGCTCAGCGCCAGCGTCGAACCCCACGATCCGCCGAACACCAGCCACCGCTCGATGCCCAGATGCGTTCGCAGCCTTTCGATATCGGCGACCAGATCCCAGGTGGTGTTGTGCTCGAGGCTCGCCCCGTCGGCGATGTGCGGCGTCGACCGCCCGCACCCGCGCTGATCGAACAGCACGATCCGGTACGCCTCGGGATCGAAGAACTGCCGGTGGTAGGGCGCGGTGCCGCCGCCCGGTCCGCCGTGCAGGAAGACGGCGGGCTTGCCGTCCGGATTGCCGCTCACCTCGTAATAGAGCGACTGACCGTCGCCGACGTCCAGCTTGCCCTGCTCGTAGGGCTCGATCGCCGGGTACAGGGTGCGCATCAGCCCGCCACCAGCCCCGCGGCCATGTTCGGGATCTCCAGCGCCGACAGCGTCTGATCACGGACGTCGGAACAGCTCTTGGTGGTGACCCGGTCGACCACGCCGCGATCGCCCGGCAGTTGCAACAGGAAGCCGTTCTGGGTCGCCCACTGCAGCACGGTCGCGTTGAACGCGATCTTGCCCAGCGTCGGCCCCTGCACCCGCCAGTCCGACAGCTGCGGGCGCAGCATGTCGCAGATCTGCTTGGCCAGGTCATCGGAAATGTTCAACGCCGCACCGGTGCTCGGCGCGGTCGACGGCGCCGAGGTGAGCGGCGAGCCGGAGCCCTTGGGCTGCGACGACCCGGTGGAGGTGTTGTCCCCGCACGCCGCGGTCAGCGCGACGGCGGCCAACGCCGCGCTCAGCAGCGAGGTACGGCGGATCCAGCGACTCGTTCCACGATCCATGAATTCCCTTTGGTCGTTCCAGCTCGTTGGCTTTCGAGTCTGCCATCAAAACAGAGGTGTGGACCGAGAAGACAGGGCCGGAAGGCCGATGGATAGCCGGTGGCTATGGAACGCGTCGGCGGGTGACCTCGGCTGCCGCGTCCCGGCATCGGCCTACTGCGTCACCGTGTCGGCCGACCGTGCAGCGAAGAATTGGCCCGCCGCGCAGCGAAACGCCCCCGCGATCATCGCGGGGGCGTTGTCGTTCACTGTGCGACCGGACCGCTCAGTAGCTGTGCTCCGGGCCGGGGAACACCCCGCGCCGCACCTCGTCGGCGTAAGTGGCTGCGGCGGTGCGCAATTGCCCGCCCACATCCGCGAACTGCTTGACGAACTTGGCGGTCTTGCCGCCGGTGTAGCCCACCATGTCCTGCCAGACCAGCACCTGCGCATCGCATTCCGCGCCCGCGCCGATGCCGACGGTCGGAATGGTCAGCTTGCGGGTGACCTGCCCGGCCAGTTCCGCTGGCACCATCTCCATCACGACGGAGAAGGCGCCGGCCTCCTGCACCGCGATGGCGTCGGCGATGAGCTGCTCGGCCCCGTCGCCGCGGCCCTGCACCCGGAATCCGCCCAGCGTGTTGACGCTCTGCGGGGTGAACCCGATGTGCGCCATCACCGGGATGCCGGCGGCGGTCAGCGTGTGGATGGTGTCGGCGACACGCTCGCCGCCCTCCAGCTTCACCGCGTGCGCCCCGGTCTCCTTCATGAACCGCACGGCCGTGGCCAGCGCCTGCTCGGGGGAGGACTCGTAGCTGCCGAACGGCAGGTCGGCCACGACCAGCGCGTGCGGAGCGCCCTTCACGACGCCGCGGACCAGCGGGATCAGTTCGTCGACGGTGATCGCCACGGTGGTGTCGTAGCCGTACACCACATTCGCGGCCGAGTCGCCGACCAGGAGGACCGGAATCCCGGCCTCCTCGAAGAGTCGAGCGGTGGAGTAGTCGTAGGCGGTGAGCATGGACCAGCGCTCGCCCGCCTGCTTCATCTGCTGCAGGTGCTGCACTCGCGTCTTCCGCTTTGCGGGGGTAGTCGGCGCCGAACCGTACACAGGGGTTTCCGCATCGGATACGGACATCATCGTCCCTTTCGTCGTTCCTCGAGGCCCGTGCCGGGTCCCCGGGTTGTTCTGACGTCCTCAGTCTGCCATTGCGGCCGCTCACCCCAGAGATGCAATTCCTCACATCTCAGCCGACCGGTCCCTTCGCCAGCTGGACGCGCGCGGACCGGTCCTGCCCGGTCGTGTCGGTCCACTTCAAGGTGACGGTGTCGCCCGGATGCCGCAGGTCCATGGTCGCGGTGAGGTCGGTGGCCGTGGTGATGGTGTGGTCGTCGAGGCCGGTGATGACGTCGTGGGCGGCCAGCCCGAGCTGATCAGCGGGCCCGCCCCGCACCACGCCCCGGATCTGCGCGCCGCCCCCGGCGGAGGTCACCGAGACGCCGATGAACGCGGTGTCGCCGATGTGGATGCGGTCCGAGCCCTGGCCCGCCTGGATCTGCTCGGCCACCCCGACGGCCTTGTTGATCGGGATGGCGAAGCCCTGGCCGCCGCCGATGCTGAACCGGAACCCCTTGGACGCGGCCGTGTCCATGCCGATCACCTTGCCGGTCGCGTCGACCAGCGGGCCGCCGGAATCGCCGGGCTCGATATTCGCGGCCACCTGGATCAGGCCGGTCAGCTGCTCGGAGCTGCCGGTGGCGTCGTCGCTGGCGGTGATGGACCGGTTCAGCGCGGTCACCGTGCCCTGGGCGGGAGTGGGCTCGCCGCGGCCGCCGGCATTGCCGACACCGACCACGGGGTCGCCGACCGTCACCTTGTCGGAGTCGCCGAGCGGCGCGGTCTGCAGTCCGGACGCCCCGCTCAGTTTGATGACGGCCATGTCCTCGCTGCGATCGAATCCGACCACGGTGGCCTCGTAGGTCTGCCCGTTCCCGAGATCGGTGGCCGAGATCCTGGTCGCGCCCTCCACCACGTGATTGTTGGTGAGCACGAGGCCGTCCGAGCCGAGCACGATGCCGGTGCCCGCGCCCTCGCCGTTCTGCAGCCCCAGCTCGGTGTCGATATCCACGATGCCCGGCACCACATTTCGCGCGGCCGCGTCGAGATCGGCTGGCGCGGTGGTGAAGTCGATGGGCTGGCTCTTCGTCACCCCGCCCGGCGATTCCGCGATCGGCGTAGCCGGCAGGGTCGAGGGCCCGCACGCGACCAGTCCCAGCGTGGCGGTCAGCGCGACCACCGCCGCCGCGGCGATACGCGGCGCGCGGGGGCGGGACGAGCGGGTGGTGGACCGATTCGGCGAAAGTGGTTGCACGGACATGGCATCCCCTCGTACGTAGAGCCCCCCCGGTTCTCTCCCATTAAGCATGCGGTTTCTGAGAGCGGCCTGGGGACTTTCCGTGCGAACACCCACGTACCGGACAGGACCGGCACCGAACCTCCACCATCGCCCAAACCGTGACATGGCACGATCGTGGGATGGCGTTGATGCGAACCGGCCGGGTCGTGCTCATGGCGACGGCGTTGGCGATGACCGCGGCTGCGTGCACCAGCGTGGTGGACGGCAATCCCACCGCGTCGGCACCGGTGGGGATGGAAACCTTCTACAGCCAGACCCTGAACTGGGGCAGCTGCCGCGAGTACAGCGAAGACCAGATGCCGCGCGACGCCGAGTGCGCCCGGGTGACCGTGCCGGTCGACTACGCCAATCCCGGCGGGGCCACCGCCGAGATCGCCATCTCGCGGGTCAAGGCGAACGGCAACAAGATCGGTTCGCTGCTGTTCAACCCCGGCGGTCCGGGTGTGACCGGCCTCAGTATGGTCACCCTCGGTGACAGCACCGCGCTGGCCGAGCGCTTCGACCGGGTCGGCTTCGATCCGCGCGGTATCGGCGCGTCGCAGCCCGCGATCAAATGCCGCACCGACGCCGAGAACGACGCCCAGCGCGCCGAGCCGAACCGGGACAACTCGCCCGCCGGCATCGCCGCGCTCGAGGCGGAGAACAAGGACTTCGCCAACAAGTGCGTGGAGCGCACCGGCAAGGAGTTCCTCGGCCATGTCGGCACCCGCGAGGTCGTGCAGGACATGGACGTGATCCGGGCCGCGCTCGGCGACCCCAAGCTCACCTACGTGGGCTACTCCTACGGCACCCGCCTGGGCTACGCCTACGCCGAGAAGTTCCCCGACAAGGTCCGCGCCCTGGTCCTCGACGGCGCGCTGGATCCGGAACAGGATCCGGTCAAGGAGTCGGTGGCGCAGGCGGCCAGCTTCCAGAAGGCGTTCGACGCCTACGCCGCGGACTGCGCGGCCAAGGAGAAGACCAACTGCCCGCTCGGCGACGACCCGGGTCAGGCCACCAAGAAGTTCCGCGTCCTCGTCGACCCGCTGTGGGACAAGCCGGTGCCCACCCAGGACGGTCGCGGCCTGCACTACGGCGACGCCATCACCGGCGTCCAGCAGACCCTGTACTCCAACCGCCTGTGGCCCGCCCTCACCAAGGGCCTGCGCGAACTGGCCCAGGGCAGCGGCGACACGCTGCTCGCGCTGGCCGACATGTACGACGGCCGCCACGACGACGGCACCTACGACAACAGCGCCGACGCCTTCAACTCCATCCGCTGCGTGGACGACCCGGCCGTCTCGGATCGCGCCGTCGCCGCCAAGCAGGACGCCGACTACCGCCGCGTCGCGCCCTTCCTCGACGACGGGCACGGCAGCGATGCCGCGCCGCTGGAACTGTGCGCCATCTGGCCGGTCCCCAGTACCAGCACCCCGCACAAGATCTCGATCCCGAACCTGCCCAAGGTCGTGGTGATCTCCACGACCGAGGACCCGGCGACCCCCTACCAGGCGGGCGTGAACCTGGCCCAGCAGCTCGGCGCCTCGCTCATCACCTTCAACGGGACACGCCACACGGTGTCGCTGTCCGGTGTGAAATGCGTCGACGACCCGGTCATCGACTATCTCGTGGACCTGAAGCAGCCCGCCCACGGCCTCACCTGCTGATCGCTGATGCCCGGGTCGCGCGCTGGAATCTCCGCGCGGTTCGGGGTCGTCACCGCTGACAGTTCCGAGAGTTGAATCTGTCGGCGTATGTAACACGGATTTAACTCCGGGACCCTACGCTCGCGGTCATGGACCGTCAGAAGGAATTCGTGCTCCGGACGCTCGAAGAGCGGGACATCCGTTTCGTGCGTCTCTGGTTCACCGATGTCCTGGGATATCTCAAGTCCGTGGCGATCGCGCCCGCCGAGCTCGAGGGTGCGTTCGAGGAGGGTATCGGCTTCGACGGTTCGGCCATCGAGGGGTTTGCCCGGGTCTCCGAGGCGGACATGGTGGCCAAGCCGGATCCGTCCACCTTCCAGGTGCTGCCGTGGTCCACCTCGAAGGGCCACCAGCACTCGGCGCGCATGTTCTGCGACATCGCCATGCCCGACGGCTCGCCGTCCTGGGCCGATCCCCGGCACGTGCTGCGCCGCCAGCTGAACAAGGCCGCCGATCTGGGCTTCAGCTGCTACGTGCACCCCGAGATCGAGTTCTTCCTGCTCAAGCCGGGCCCGCACGACGGCACCGCGCCGATCCCGGCCGATAATGGCGGCTTCTTCGACCAGGCCGTGCACGACGAGGCCCCCAACTTCCGCCGCCACGCCATCGACTCGCTGGAGTCCATGGGCATCTCGGTGGAGTTCAGCCACCACGAGGGCGCGCCCGGCCAGCAAGAGATCGACCTGCGCTACGCCGACGCGCTGTCCATGGCCGACAACGTCATGACCTTCCGCTACCTGATCAAGGAAGTGGCCATCGACGAGGGCGTGCGCGCGAGCTTCATGCCCAAGCCGTTCGCCGACCACCCGGGTTCGGCCATGCACACCCACATGTCGCTGTTCGAGGGCGAGCAGAACGCCTTCGCCGACCCGGACGACCCGGACAACCTGTCCGAGACCGCGCGCGCGTTCATCGCGGGCATCCTCGAGCACGCGCACGAGATCTCCGCGATCACCAACCAGTGGGTGAACTCCTACAAGCGCCTCATCCACGGCGGCGAGGCCCCGACCGCCGCCTCCTGGGGTCGTTCGAATCGGTCTGCGCTGGTGCGCGTCCCGATGTACACCCCGAACAAGTCGGCCTCGCGTCGCGTCGAGATCCGCAGCCCTGACAGCGCCTGCAACCCGTACCTGGCCTTCGCGGTGCTGCTGGCCGCGGGTCTGCGCGGTATCGAGAAGGGCTACACGCTGCCGCCGGAGGCCGAGGACGACGTGTGGTCGCTGACGTCGGCCGAGCGACGCGCGATGGGCTTCCGCGAGCTGCCCGCGTCCCTGGACGAGGCGCTCAAGGCGATGGAGAAGTCCGAGCTGGTCGCCGAGACCCTGGGCGAGCACGTCTTCGACTTCTTCCTGCGCAACAAGCGTCGCGAATGGGCGGGCTACCGCGCTCAGGTGACGCCGTACGAGTTGAAGGAATACCTGGGTCTCTGAACCCGGCAAAGCACCCGAATCGGGCCGCAATCCTCGCGATTGCGGCCCGATTCGCGTCTCACGCCATCACTCCCGGG
>NZ_JBHWHH010000078.1:0-31896 GCF_042732555.1 Nocardia sp. NPDC059764 | reverse complement strand
GCGTCCTGCCGGGGGCGGAATCGTCTATTTCCCGGTGGCTCAGGCCGACTCGTCCTTGGCCTGCATGCCGAACGAGACCAGCGCCACCAGTACCCCGATCGCCCCGAGCACGATGCCGAAGCCGGGCTGCATATCGTCAGCCCAGGCCAGGATGATGAAGTGCATATTGGCCTGCTCCAGGAACAGCGAGCCGAAGCCGAGAATCGCCATCCAGATACCCAGACGCAGCATTGGGAACCCCCCCGATCGAAATGAAATGTGCCGCGACAGCGTATCGGTGGACGGCGACGCTGTCAGTTCAGTAATTGCTCGATGCGGGCCGTGCAGAAGCCGGTGATGTTCATTTCCGGGGGCAGCTGCACGCGATGGGTCATGCGCAGCAGCGGAACCGACAACAGCGCGGCCGAGAAGATCTCCTGGTATTCGAGATCGCGGACCGGCTTGCCGGTGAGCTTCTCGTAGTAGGCGATGGTCTCCGCGCGGGAGGGCGTGCCCGGCAGGGGAGCGTGGCCCTCGTATTCGCTGCACGCCCAGTCCAGGAACAGCAGCCAGGCGAGATCGGATTCGGGGGCCCCGAGGTGGGCGATCTCCCAGTCGAGCACGCCCCGGACCTGGAAGTCCTTGTCGTAGAGGATGTTCGACATTCGGGCGTCGCCCCAGCACAGCACGGCTTCATCCGGTTCGTAGAGATGCTCGCGCAGGAACGCGATCGCCCGCCGGTACGTTTCGGGCACGTCGCCCTGGCACGCCCAGCGTAGTGCCGCGTCGAGATAGTTCACCGCCTGCTCGATGACCCCGTTCCCGTGCTGCGGGAAGGCGAGGAACTTCAATCCCGAGGCACGCCAATCGATCCGGCTGACCTCGGCGATGGTGTCCACGCACCCCCACCACATGCGGGCCCGCTGCTCGGGCGTGGCCTCGAAGTAGGTTCCGGCCGAGTGATAGGACGGATAGTCGCTCGGCGCCTGTCCTTCGAGACGGTTCATGACGAAGTAGGGGCTGCCGAGCGGATTGTCGTCGCGTTCGAGCCAGGCCACGGTCGGGACCGGGATGCCGGTACCGGCCAGCCGTTTCATGACCAGCACCTGCCGCAGCAGGTCGTAGTCGGGGAACAGCGACATGTCCGGTGGCCGCCGCAGCACCAGCGGAACGGTGCCGTACTCGTCGTTGACGTCGAAAAGATAGGTCTCGGTGGCGAATCCGCGTTCGGTGCGGACGAATCCGCCGACCCGGACCGGGCCGGTGCTCGGAAAGTGCTCGCGCACCAGTGGTTCCAGTGCCACGCCGAGGTGCTCGGCGGGAATTCGGGTGGTGCTCACCGTCAGCATCCCTCGTACCCGTACCGCGTGTTGCGGCCTATGAACACCATTTCGACCAGCCCGTAGCCGACCTTGCCCTCGGTCTCGACGCGGCAGAAGGTCTCGCTGAGCATGCTGGCCTGCTTCAGGTCGGCGGTGTCGGTGAGGTCGACCGTCAGGCCCTCGCTCCAGTTCTCCCCGCGCCACAGGCCCGAGGCGTACCCGCGGTAGAAGTCGTAGCCGGCGATGCCGGGCCAGAAATCGGAGATCGGGGTGATGGTGAATTCGCGATCGCGGCCGTCGGTGGACTGCACGGTGAAGCTGCCGCCGCTGACGATGCGGAAGTCGTCGCGGAAGGTGAGCGCGTGGTCGGTGGTGGCGATCGGAACGGGCTGCTCGCCCGAGTCCAGCGGCGGCAGCACGGTGCCCTCGAAGTGCCAGCGCCGGCCGTCGGCGGTCTCACGCTGCGCGAAATGCACCAGCTCGTCCTCGAACTGGAAGATGCCCATGTAGTAGAGGACGCCGTCGGGGATCTCGGACGGCTGCAGGCCGTCACCCTCGCCGAGGCTGCCGCCGCCACCGCCGTGCCGGGTGCCCCAGGAGTGGTCGCGACCGAACCACCAGGTCTCCGGGTCGATGTCGTAGCGCTTGCCCTCCACCTCGATCCAGCCGGAGATGCGCCCGTTCTGGTAGTAGCGCCGGGCGTCCTCGCGGACCCGGCCTCGGGTGCGGAAGAAGGCGGGCTCCTGCTCGTAGGCGGGGAATTGCCCCTCGAAGTCGAGGTGCAGCCGGACGCCGTGCTCGTTGTCGCCGAGGGTGGCGCGGACCTTGCGCAGGGGTTCCACGATCTCGTATTTGAACGGTCCGACGGTCCAGTCGGCGATGCCGTCGTAGCGGTCGCCGATCTCGCGGGAGAGCCGGACCACGTGGGCGGTCTTGTTGCCGATGGTGACCATGGCGTACGCGTCGAGCACATTGCGGTTGGGGTAGCGCGCCATGCCGGTCATGACGCTGATCTCGCCGGTGGTGTCGAAGCCGTACAGGACGACGCGTTCGGTCCAGCGCAGATCGCTCTGCTGCACGTGGTCGAAGGTGGTGGGGAGCTGGTGGGCGAGAAGTTCATCCTGGGGCGTCAACATCGACGGCTGCCTCTCGGAGGTGTGGCGTGGGCCACGGTGAATTAGAATACGAGGCGCAGCGTATTCGAATTCCGGCGAGAATGTAACCTGTTCCAGAAGATTGGCCGGCCGACCAGAGGGAGACCACGTGACCGCAGCGACAGGGACCGCCCGCACCGGCCCCGGCCGTCCCCGGGATCCGCAGTTGGACGCCCAGGTGCTGACCGCCACGCAGGAACTGCTGGTGGAGGACGGCTACCAAGCCACCACCATCGCGGCCGTGGCCCGCCGGGCCGGAGTGGTCACCACCTCGATATACCGCCGCTGGCCGGGGAAGCGGGCGCTGGTGGAGGACGCGGTCTTCGCGCTGGACACCGAGAACCATCCGGCCCCCACCGGCGATCTGCGCGCCGACCTATTGGCGTGGACGCGCCTGTTCCTCAACGCGGCCGCGCACCCCGCCGCCCGCTCGGCCATTCCCGGCCTGCTGTCGGAGTATCACGACGATCGGGAGAGCTACCGCCGCCTGCTCGACGGCGGCGAGCGCCCCACGATTCAAGCGCTGGGCGAGCTGCTGACGGCGGCCGCCGAATCCGGCCAGGCGGCCCGCACCTGCGATACCGAGGCGGTCTTCGAATTCCTCCGGGGTGCGACCCTGATGCGCGCACTCACCCACGGCACCGAGGATGCCGACCACTTCAGCCGCCGGATCGCCGACGCCCTCTATGCGGTCGCGCAAACCCCCAGGTCAGAGTAGGCCCCACCAGTAAATCAAGCAGGCCAGTGCAAAGACGACCACGGTCTCCATCGTCAATCCCAATCTTCTTGGCGCTCTTGCCTTCCATGATGCCGTGCCCGATACGGCGGGGGCCACAAATCAGGCTAACAAGATCGCTAACCGTTGCCGGAACGCAAAGAACCCGCGTGTCCGTCACCCCTCGTGGACGGACTCGCGGGTTCTGCGCCTGCCTGCCACCCCCTTCGCGGCAGGCCGGATACCCAGCGAGACGCCAGTCGATCGGTGTGCTGTGGGCGGCCCGTCACCCCTCGTGGACGAGCCGGCCCCAGCGTTCCCGCCCCAGGAAAGGTGGCTCGGTGGGTCCGCCGGTGCGTTCCGGCGTTGGACACAACGATGCCCAGCCGTGCTTGGCGCGGCCTTAACAAGATCTTGTAACAGTGAAAAGTCCTGCTAATCCCCCTTTTTCGGGGAGCTATCCGTTCCGGAGTGGTCAAACGCGTTGGCGGACTTCGGCGGCCGGTGCGGTCTGGCGCAGATCGCGACCGATCCTCAGGGTGAAGAGCAGGACGGCGACGGCGGCGAGGGTCAGCGGGATGTAGCCGAACGTGTAGTCGTGGTTCGCGCTGTAGACCGCGCCCATCACCAGCGGCGGGAAGTAGCCGCCGAGGCCACCGGCCGCGCCGACCAGCCCGGTCACGGTGAACGAGGTGCCGGGGATGCCCAGGAAGAATCCCCAGATGATCAGTGCCGCAAAGGAGTTCGACCAGCCGACGAGCAGCGCCGGGATGATCGAGATGAAGCGGACGGCGGTGAACATCAACCGCCGCCGAACTTGTCGGTGGGTGCGCCGACCGGAATCCGGCCCAGCGATCCGACCAGGACCGGGGTGGCGACCAACGGTGATTGCCGGCCGGGGGAGAGGTCCAGCTGCTTGATATAGCTGCTCGATAGCGGACCAATCAGATTCCGCGCCAAGAACGTGCGGGCGAAGGCGGCTGGAGCGAGTGTCAGATTTCTCGCGTTCATCCCTTTTGTCTAACAGATTCGCAGGTAGAACGAGCTAAATTGGGCCATTTCGGCGCGCCTACGGGTGCTGTGCCGCCGCGTCCGCACCATGTCTGCTGTCGGATTGCGCATCTCCCAGGAGGAGCAATGAAAGTGTGGCGATCTCGCCGGTGTCGCGCGGCCCTGCTGCCGGCCCTGGCGGGTGCGATCGCGGTGGCCGGAATCGTGGCGCAGGCCGGTCGGCCGCTACCCGCCGCCGCCGAACCCGCGAGCGACCTTCCCCTCGTCATCGACGTCAGCGCACCCCCCGACGGGCCGTGCGCCGGCCCGCTACACGGCACCGCCGCCGTCTACTTCCCGCCGGGCGTCGACTCGCACGCGGAGGTGGAGTGGCGGATTCTCGGTGGCGGACAGCCGATTCGCAGCGGCATCACCGTCGTGCAGAACGACGTGATGACGGTCGGGTTCGACCTCCGCCACGACGAGCTCCCCACCGACGGCCTGCTCCGCGTGGACGCCCGCGCCCGGATCCCGGGCGGTGACGTCACCGGCTACGGCAAGCCGTGGAACTTCCGGGTGAACCGGGATTGCCGTCCGCTGCACGTGGTCTCGGTCGGCGACTCGGTGCTGTGGGGCCAGTCGGTGCTCGGCGGCGTGAGCGCCCCGCGCAAGCACAGCTTCGCCGATGTGGTGGCCGATGCCCTGGGATCCAGGACCGGCCGCGGCGCCACCCTGCACGACTACACCGCCTCCGGCGCCGCCCTGGACGCACCCGGTGAACACCCGACCGGCAAATGCCCCGGCGGGGACGCCACCCTCGACGTGTTCTGCCAGCTCGCCAAGGCCACCGGCGATGCCACCGCGAACGGCTACCCGGTCGATCTGGTGCTGATCGACGGCTGCCTCAACGATCTGGACCCGATCTTCGGCATTCCGGTGGGCGTCACGCCCGGCACCCAGGATCTGGCGTCCGCCGTGCACCGCGAATGCGGCGGCGTGGGCGCGGACGCGGTGAACCCGGCCGCCGCCGTGCCCTATTACAGCGGGGCCACCCTCGGCTACGGCGGTCGCGGCATGCGGGAGGCGGTGCAGGCCGCGCACCAACTGCCCGGAACGCCGAAGGTGCTGGTGGGCAACTACTTCCACGGCTACGACGGGGATCGGGTGCCGGAGTCGCTGACCCAGCGTTGGTCGGAGTTCGTGCGGGTGTCCTCGGAGTCGTTCCGGCAGGCCGTCTCCGACGCCAATGCCGCCGCGGGCGAGGAGTACGCCACGGCCGCCGACGGACTGTTCACCGAGGACGCCGTGGGCGTTCGGGATCCCGCACAGGTCGTGCCGGAGCCCGCGCAGACGACGCCCCGAGACATCGCACAGCCGGCCGAGCGCACGCCGGCCCTGAACCCGCTCGGCGACGAGGCGGCGTCGCTGCGTCTGCTGGTCTGCCCGCAGGCCAGCGACCTGCCGCAGTGCCGGGCCATTCCGGCCGTGTCACCGCCCGACCTCGAGGTCGCGCGCAAACACGCCGACGTCTTCCTGATGAATCCTCGGATCAGCGAATGGTTCGGTGGCGGTGAGCCGTTCGGCATCGGGTTCACGGCGTCGAAGGTGACCGCCCGGTCCGGCAACGCGGTCAGTTTCGACGCCGAGCGGGCGGGCGGCGCCATTCGCCGCTACGACTGGTACTTCGGCGACGGCTCGCACGAGACCACCACCGATCCGGCGGCCTCGCACGTCTACCACGGGCTCGGCCCGAACCTGCCGCGGCTGGTGGTCACCGATATGACCGGCCGCCGGAGTCTGTACGAGCTGGCCGAGCCCATCACCGTGGGCTGATCAGGCGCGCGGTGTCGATCAGGCGTGCAGTGCGGTCACCAGGTCGGCGATGGCCTCGTCGCCGACCTGGTAGCCGGGGAAGTAGCAGCAGACGCGAGCGGCGGTGTCCCCGAAACGATTCCGGATCCGGTCGGCGCATTCGGCGGGCGTACCGCTGACGGTGAGCGCGTCCACCATGGTGTCGTCGATCAGTCCGGCCATCTCCCGCCAGCGACCCTGCTTGGACAGCAGATTGAGCTCGGGCTGCAGATCCGCCCAGCCCTCGACCTCCAGCACCGCGCGGTAGGCGGGCGTGGAACCGTAGAACGCCAGCAGGTTTCGCACCGCCTTGCGCGCCGCGGCCAGCTCCTCTTCCGTATCACCCATGGCCACAATGGCTTCCACGATGATCTCGAACGGCCGGGTGGAGTCGCCGCAGCCTTCTTCCACCGCGGCGAGGGTCCGCTCCCGATAGTGGCGCTCGGTATTGAACGGCATGACCAGCAGCCCGTCCGCGACCTCGGCGGCCATGGCGGTCATGCGCGGACCCAGCGCGCCGACCAGCACCGGCGGCGGCCCGAAGGGATTGGGCCCTGGATCGAATTGCGGCGTCATGAGCGTGTGCTGCCAGAACCGCCCGCGGTAGTCGAGCCGCTCCCCGGTCTGCCAGGCCCGCAGAATCGCCTGCACCGCGAGCACCGTGTCGCGCATCCGCTCCACCGGCTCCGACCAGACGCTGCCGTACCGCTTCTCGATGTGCGGCCGGATCTGGCTGCCGAGCCCGAGCCGGAACCGCCCGCCCGAGAGCGCCTGCAGATCCCACGCGGTGTGCGCGAGGTGCATCGGGCTGCGCGGGAACGCCATGGCCACATTGGTCATGATGTCGGTTCCGGCGGTGGCGGCCAGGGTGAGCGGCGCGAACACGTCGTGCGCGCCCTCGAAGGTGAACACGCCGTCCACCCCGAGTTCGCGCAATCGCGCGGCGCGCGAAGCGGATTCGGCCAGTGGCGCGTTGAGCCACAGATCGACGGGCAGGGACACCGCTGACTCCTCGGGAGAAAGGACAACAGCCCCGGGCCGAGAGGTAGGAGGCCCGGGGCTGTCGCAGGTCAGCGATGGTCGTGGCCGCTGACCCGCGCGCCGGAGCTACCAGGGAAGTAGCAGTCTCCGGAGCGGCTCGGTGGGATTACTGTCCGCCGTTGATGAACTCGGCGGCCTTCTCGCCGATCATGTAGCTCGGCGCGTTGGTGTTGCCGCCGGTGATGCTGGGCATGATCGAGGCGTCGGCGACGCGCAGGCCCTCGATGCCGTGCACCTTCAGGGTCGGGTCGACGACCGCGCGCTCGTCCACACCCATGCGGCAGGTGCCGACCGGGTGGTAGATCGAGTGCACGCGGTTGGGGAGCTCGCGGCGCAGCGCGGTCTCGTCGGCCCACTGCTGGCCCGGGAAGAAGTTCTCGGTCCAGTCGCCCGCGATGCTCGCGTGCGACATGATCTCCTTGATCATCTTGATGCCCTCGACCAGGAACTCGGTGTCCCACGGGTCGGTCAGGTAGCCCGGGTCGATGAGCGGCGAGGCGAACGGGTCCGCCGAGGCCAGCTTCATCTCGCCGCGGCTCTTCGGGTAGATGAGCGACGGCATGATGGTGAACGCCGGGCGGCGGTCCACCAGGTGCAGCTTGTCGGCGTCCTGGTTGGGCGTCGGGTAGCTCCACGGCAGGGTGTGGATCTGCATGTCCGGGTGGTCGCCCTCGGCGAACTTGGTCTTGACGAAGCCGGCGGCCTCGAAGACCGTGCGGCCCATGAAGGAGCTGCCCGGGTTGCGCATCTCCTTGAGGATGCCGCGCGCGAAGTAGGTCGGGATGCCGCGGTGGAGGGCCTTCTTGGACACGAAGGTCATGGGCACGAACAGGTGGTCGTGCAGGTTCTGGCCGACCGGCAGGTCCGCGACGACCTCGATGCCGTGCTCGCGCAGCTGCGCGGCCGGGCCGATGCCCGAGAGCATGAGCAGCTGCGGGGAGCCGATCACACCACCGGAGACGATGACCTCCTTGGCGGCCTTCACGATCCGGCGGGTGCCGTTCTTCTCGGCGATCTCGACGCCGGTGGCACGGCCGTTCTCGATGACCACGCGGGTGGCGTGCACGTGCGTGAGCACGGTCATGTGCGAGTTCGGCATGTTGGTGATGAAGCCGCGCGAGGAGCTGTAGCGGATGCCGTCCTTGACGGACTGCTGGAAGATCGAGATGCCTTCCTGCGACTCGCCGTTGTAGTCCTTGATGATCGGCGTGCCGAGGGACTCGGAGGCGGCGGTCATGAACTGCTCGGCGATCGGGGTGATCTCGCGCGGGCGGGTCACCTCGATGGGGCCGCCGGTGGCGCGGTAGTCGTCGGCGCCGTCGACCCAGTTCTCCAGGCGCTTGTAGGCGGGCAGGACCTCGTCGTAGGACCAGCCCTTGTTGCCCTCGGCGGCCCAGGAGTCGAAGTTGGCCTTGTTGCCGCGCACGTAGAGCATGCCGTTGACCGAGGACGAGCCGCCGAGCACCTTGCCGCGGGTCATCGGGATCTTGCGGTCGTTGGCGTGCTTCTGCGGGACCGAGTACTGCTTCCAGGTCACCAGCTTCTTCAGCTGCGGGACGGTGTGGACCATCGAGATCATGCCGGGACGGGTGACCAGCTGGGAGTTGTCCTTGCGCCCGGCCTCCAACAGGATCACGCTCGCGCCGGCCTGCGCGAGGCGCCCGGCCAGGACCGCGCCGGCGCTGCCCGCGCCAACGACGACGTAATCGGCTTCGGACGTGGAGCCCGGGGAAGGGGTCATATCAGTTACCTCATCTTCGAGTGTGCCTGGCATCACTGTAGAACAGGTTCTAGTCTGCCGACACCCGGGATGGGCTGTCCAGTCTCGAGATCGACTTCGGGTTGGAGGCTGGAAACGCCGCCCTCGGGCCGGTCGGCATGGTTGAATTCCTGTGAAACACGTTCCAATTTCGTGATCTTAGCGGCACCTTGCCCGAGGAGGAACAGTGTCTGTTCCGTCACTGCCCGTCGGCTTCGACTTCACCGATCCCGCGCTCTGGGCCGACCGCAGTCCGGTCGAGGAATTCGCTCTGCTGCGGCGCACCGCACCCGTCTGGTGGAACGCGCAGACTCCCGAACAGGCCGCGCCCATGGGCGACGACGGCTACTGGGTCATCACCCGCCATGAGGACGTCAAGGAGATCTCGCGCAAACCCGAACTGTGGTCCTCGCGCCGCAAGGGCTCGATCATCCGGATGCCCGCGGACTCCCTGCCCGAACAGCTCGAACTCGGCCGCGACGCGCTGCTGGTGAATATGGATCCGCCCAAGCACACCAAGATCCGGCGGATCGTCGCCAAGGGTTTCACCCCGCGCGCGGTCGAGGGGCTGCGCGCGGCGCTCACCGAACGCGCGGAAAGGATTGTCCGGGAGGCGAAATCGGCCGGGGGCGGCGATTTCGTGCAGCAGGTGGCGGCGGAGCTGCCGTTGCAGGCCATCGCGGAACTGCTCGGGGTGCCGCAGGACGATCGGTACAAGCTGTTCCACTGGTCCAACCAGCTGATGAACAATGACGATCCGGAATTCGCCGGTCAGAACATGGCGGCCAATGCCGAACTGCTCGGCTACGCCTACACCATGGCCGAACAGCGCCGCGCCTGCCCGGCCGGCGATATCGTCAGCCAGTTGGTGAACGCCGATGTCGACGGCGAGGCGCTGGGCTCCGACGAATTCGGTTTCTTCGTCATCCTGCTGGCGGTGGCCGGCAACGAGACCACCCGCAATGCCATCGCGCACGGCATGAAGGCCTTCATCGACCATCCCGATCAATGGGAGCTGTACAAACAGCGGCGGCCGCGCACCGCGCCCGACGAGATCGTGCGCTGGGCCACGCCGGTGGCGGCCTTCCAGCGGACCGCCACCCAGGACACCGAACTGGGCGGGCAGAAAATCCTGGAGGGCCAGCGGGTCGGGCTGTTCTACAGTTCGGCCAACTTCGACGAGGAGGTCTTCGACCGCCCCTTCGAATTCGATGTGCTGCGCGATCCCAATCCGCATGTCGGATTCGGCGGCACCGGAACGCATTTCTGCGTCGGCGCGAATCTGGCCCGGCTGGAGATCGACCTCATGTTCAATGCGATCGCCAACGCGATGCCGAATATTCGCGAGGTCGCGCCACCGCAGCGGCTGCGGCACGGCTGGATCAATGGGATCAAGCATTGGCAGGTCCGCTACTCCTGAACCGGTGACCCCGTCGAACCCGTTCTAGAATTCGGCCTTGTGACCAATCTTCGCGAGATTCCGCTGCGCACCCTGACCGACAAGCCCACCTCGCTGGCCGAGCTGGCCGACGACCAGGTCGTGCTGCTGGTCAATGTCGCCTCCAAGTGCGGGCTCACCCCGCAGTACTCGGGCCTGGTCGAACTCCAGCAGACCTACGGGTCGCGCGGGTTCACCGTGATCGGCGTGCCGTGCAACCAGTTCATGGGCCAGGAGCCGGGCACCGCCGAGGAGATCGCCGAGTTCTGCTCGGCGACCTACGGCGTGGACTTCCCGCTGCTGGAGAAGAGCGACGTGAACGGCGACGGCCGCATCCCGCTGTACCAGGAGCTGACCCAGGTCGCCGACGCCGAGGGCGCGGCCGGGGACATCCAGTGGAACTTCGAGAAGTTCCTGATCGGCCGGGACGGCTCGGTGCTGGGCCGTTTCCGCCCGCGCACCGAGCCCAAGGACGCGGCGATCGTCACCGCGATCGAGGCCGCGCTCTGATCCGCCTCGCGGCAGAGCTCTGATCAGTCCTGGGGCGGCCGGGCGCGGCGGCGATAGCGGACCGCGCACGGTTGTTCCAGCTGGACCACCATCTTGGAGTGGTCGTTGCGGTAGCTGTCGGACGGCTGCGCCAGTTCGAACTCCCAGTCCCGCAACAGGATCGAGAAGATCGCCTTCAGCTGCATGAGCGCGAACGCCGCGCCCACGCAGCGGTGCCGGCCCGCGCCGAACGGGATCCAGTTCCAGCGGTTGGCCAGATCCTCCTGATTCGGGTCCAGGTAGCGGCCCGGATCGAAGTGCTCCGGGTCCGGGAACGCCGCCGGAATCCGGTTGGAGACAGCGGGACTCGCCGCCACCAGGTCGCCGGGATCGATGCGGTGGCCGCACACCTCGAACTCCTCGCGCGCCACCCGCATCAGGATGATGAGCGGCGGGTGCAGCCGCAGCGCCTCCTTCAGCACCGCCTCCAGATTCGGAATCTGGCGCAGCGCATGGAAACTCACGTCCGCGCCGTCGGCGTAGAGGGTGTCCAGCTCGGCGACCACCTGGTCGAGCACCTCCGGATGCCGGAGCAGTTCGATGATGGTCCAGGCGGCCGTGCCCGAGGTGGTGTGGTGCCCGGCGAACATCATGGAGATGAAGATGCCGGTGACCTCGCTGGCGGAGAACCGGGGCTGCCCCCGCTCGTCGCGCACCGACACCAGCACGTCGAGCATGTCCCGGTCGTCCTTGCCGGTCGGCGGATTCGCCATTCGCCCGGCCATGATGTGGCGCACCAGCTTTACGAGCTGGTGGCGGGCCTCGTCGCGGCGGCGGAAGCTCTCGATATCGGCGTACGGATCGACGTAGCAGTAGGCGTCGGTGCCGCGCTCGAGCTCGTGGTAGAGGTGCGCGAAGCGGTCATCGAGCTCCTCACGGAACTTGGTCCCGATCAGGCAGGCCGAGGACGTGTAGATGGTGAGTTCGGCGAAGAACTCGAGCAGGTCGATCTCACCTTCGTCGCCCCAGCGGGCCAGCATGCGCTCCACCTCGCGGGCGATGGTGGTGGCGTGGCCGCGCATCTGCTCGGCGCGCAGGGCGGTGTTGTGCAGCATTTCCTTGCGCCGCTCGGGTGGGGCGTCGAAGACCACGCCCTCGCCGAAGATCGGCTTCATGAACGGATATGCCGCGGCTTGATCGAGTTCATCGTCGCCGGCGCGGAAGAAGAACTCGTTGGCCTGCGCGCCGGTCAGCAGGATGACATCGCGATCCGCCAATCGGAACGAGCCGATATCACCGCATTCTTGCCGAACCCGAGCCATGAGGGCGATGGGATCGGTGCGGAATTCCTCCAAGTGGCCGTGCTCGTGCTCGCCACCGGATACCGCGCGCGGTTTGACCAGGGTCATCTGTGACCTCCCGGGTAGACACCTGTCCAGACGGTACTACGGGAGGGATTGCACGGCAAGGGATCCCGCGGATTCCCACGCGAAATCGGAATGGTTATTTCAGGGCCGCAGGATGTGCAGCGCGGATTTCTCCATGCGCTCGGCAATTTCGGCGTAGGACGCGTAACCCATGCCCGCGCGCACCAGCGCGCCCGCGTAGATCATCTCGAGCGTCTCGATGAGTTCGGGATCGGAGTCGGAGCCCAGCGCGTCGATCAACCGTCGCCGGATCTCACCGCCGATCCGCAACCGCAGATGCGCCACATCCGGATCGACACCCAGCAGCGCGGCCGTCACCGCGCCCGCGAGGGTGGGTTCGTCGGCCATCAGCATGGCGATCTGCCGCAGCACCGCCAGCACCCGGGTGGTGGAGTCGACGCTCTTCCCGGCGGGTGCGTCCGTGGCGGCGAGCCGCCGCCAGAACATCTCCGCGACCAGGTGTTCCTTCGAGGAGAAATATGTGTACGCGGTGGCCGTGCCGACCCCGGCCTGGGCCGCGACCATGCGCACGGTGAGCCCCGCGAACCCCTCCCGGGACAGCACGTCCATGGCCGCCCGGGTGAGCTTGTCCACGGTGTCGGCCTGCTTCTCGGTGAGCCGCCGGCGGGTGGCCTCCATGCTCACCGCTGAGCGGTCGGAAAGGGGATCAGACACGTGTCCGGATGCTACTATGACTCGGCCCGCCGAGCAACTCGCGGTATGCGCGATCGGTATGAATGAGACCGCACCGGAAAGGCTTTCGAATGCTCCCCGCCGCGCTCTCCGCCACCCCGCGCGAATTGCCCGCACTCATCGAGCAAATCGCCGCCACGCTGCCCCCGGACGAGGCCGCGGCATTGTCCGAGGCCGCCCGCACCTATGCGAGCAAGGGCGCGATCCTGGAGATCACCACGGCACCCGGCGACGCCGCCGACGCGTACGCCACCGCGGTCCGGGAATGGCGCACCCCGCTGCGCCTGCTGCTGATCACCGACTCCGCCGCCGCCGACCGCGCCTACGACGACTGGTCGCACTGGGTGGCGGGTGGCGGCCTGCTGGCACTGCGCGCCGCCGACGAGCTCTACCGCCGCGCCGAGGCCACCGGGAAGTTCCGCACCCTCGCCGCCGCCGGAACCCTGCGCGTCCTGCAGCGCATCGCCGCCTGCAATTAGCGGCTCGCCGCCATGTCGGCGTTCAGCGCGCGAATGTAGGCGATCGCGAAGTCCGGGAACAATTCCCGCGGGTACGCCCCGTCGTCCAGGCCTCGCAGTTCGACCACGCCGTCCTCGATGCGCACCGCGTTGATCCATTCGTACCGGATGCGGGTTCGGCGGCTGGTGTGGTACTGCGGACCCTCGCCGAAGGCCACCGCTGCGGGCGTCACCTCCAGGTCGCGGATGCTGTCGTAGCGGATCCGGCGGTGGGTGTCCGCGCCCACCTGGATGTCGAACGCGGCCGGGCCGAACCGGGTCGCCATCACCGTGCCCGGCGCGGCCATGGCCGAGAACAGGGCCACCGTCCGGGCGGGATCGGAATTCCAGCGCCGCCGGTACATCCCGACCAGCGCCGCACAGGTCGCCAGCCCGATCAGCAGGCCGCCGAGCGACCACAGCGAGTACAGCACGATCGCCGTGATCACCCAGCGCAGCGCATTGCGTCGTCGTCGCCGGGAATGCCGCCGCACCCAGGCCAGCGCCGACTCGGCCAGCGCCCGCGCGGTGTCCTCGTGCGTGATGAACACCGCGGTCGGGTCGGGCAGGCCGGGCATCGGCGGCAAGGGTTCGAACACGGCTCGAGCGTACGATTCTCGCCGCCGTACCGAATCCGCAGGTGAATCGGCCATTGCGGCCGATCCGGTCAGGCGGACGGGACCTGGAGACCCAGCGGGGCGAGCTTGGCGGCCAGCCGGTCCAGGTAGGCGAGGACCTCGTCCTCGGACTTGTCGGGCAGACCGTAGACGGCGTCGGTGACCCCGGCTTCGGCCCAGGCCGCGAGCTGTTCGGCGTCCGGCTTACCGGCCAGCGCCACTACGCGCGGAGCGCCCTCGCGGCCGGCCTCCTGCCAGTGCTTCAACAGCAGGGCGGTGGAAGCGGAGATGTCGGACTCGTACGGCGTGGTGATCCAGCCGTCGCCGGAGCGGGCGATCCACGTGAAGGTCTTCTCGGTGCCGCCCGCGCCGATCAGCAGCGGAATGTGCGACTGGACCGGCTTGGGCCAGGCCCAGCTGGGGCCGAAGGAGATGAAATCGCCGCTGTAGGAGGCCTCTTCCTCGGTCCAGAGGGTCCGCATCGCCTCCATGTACTCGCGCAGCACGGTGCGGCGCTTGTTGCCGGGGACGCCGTGGTCGGTGAGTTCGTCGGTGTTCCAGCCGAATCCGGCGCCGATGGTGACCCGGCCGCCGGAGAGGTGGTCCAGGGTGGCGATGGTCTTGGCGAGGGTGATCGGGTCGCTCTCGGTGGGCAGCGCCACCGCGGTGGACAACTCGATGCGCGAGGTGACGGCGGCCGCGGTGCCCAGCGCGACCCATGGGTCGAGGGTGCGGGTGTAGCGGTCGTCGGGCAGTTCGCTGGTGCCCGTGTGCGGGTGGGCGGCGTCGCGCCGGATCGGGATGTGGGTGTGCTCGGGCACGTAGAACGAGTCGAAGCCGCGGTCCTCGGCGGCCTTGGCGGCGGCCGCGGGCGTGATGCCGCGGTCGCTGGTGAAGAGGACGATGCCGAAACGCATGGGGGAGAGGTCCTTTCAGAGCTGCTTGGCAGCGGAGACGCCCGCGCGGCGGCCGAAGAAACTGCCGTCGCCGAGGGAACAACCGGAGGCGTATCCGCCGGCGCAGATGCCGGAGGTGACGCGACCCGCGGCGTACAGGCCGGGGATCGGTTCGCCGGAGACGTGGAGAACCCGCGAGTCCAGATCGGTGCGCAGGCCGCCGAGGGTGAAACCGCCGGTGTAGCCGCGCAGGTCGTAGGCGCCCAGCGGCGTCCGGATGGGCTTGACCCATTCGGACTTCTTGTTCATGAACGGGTCGTTGCCCTGCGCCGCGTGGTGGTTGTAGAGGTCGATGGTCGACTGGAGGGTGTGCTCCGGCAGCCCCATCTCGCCTTCCAGCTCCGCCACGGTCTCGGCGACCCAGGTCGGCGCGATGCGCAGGAACGACATGGACGACTTGGTCTCCATGGCCTCCTCCAGCGCGAGCTCGTCGATCACCAGGTACGCCTTGTTGTCCTGATCCTGCAGCACGGCCTGACCCATGCGCCCGGGGTAGGTGTCCTCGGTGATGAACCGCTGCCCGTGCCCGTTCACCAGGATGCCGCGCGCCACCAGCTGCGGGTCCACCACCAGGGCCACCTCGGTGGCGTCCATGTGGGCGAGGTCCGCGCCGAGCGCCTGTGCGACCCGGATGCCGATGCCGTCGTGCTCCTCGACCGTGGCGGCCGGGCGCCCGGCGATCTTGGGCGCGAACTGTTCCACCATCTCGTGGTTGTAGGCGAAGCTGCCGGTGGCCAGCACCACGCCGCGCTCGGCGCGCACGTGCACCGGCTTGCCGTAGCGGGTGGCGGCCACGCCGACCACGCGGCCGGTCTCGTCCACGATGAGCCGCCGCATGCGCACGTCGTACTCGTGCCGCACGCCGAGCTCGTCGGCCTTCTGGGCGAGCGGCTCCATCAGCATGTAGCCGCCGCCCTTCTCGCCCAGCTTCTTGTCCTTGGTCCAGGCCAGGTGACCGCGCGGGGCGGGCGGGATCCTGTCCTTGAACGGGGCGGCGTTCTCGCCGCCGGAGAACATCAGGCCCTCGTCGGCGGGCGGCTCGTAGCCGGGTTCGCCCCAGAACACCTCGTTGAACGGGACACCCTGCGCGACCAGCCAATCGAAGTGCTCGACACTGCCCTGGCAGTAGTCATGGATCTTGGCCTTGTCGACGCCGGGGCCCAGGGCCGCGGTGAGGAACGCCTCCATGTTCTCGGCGGTGTCCTCGAAGCCCAGTTTCTTCTGGAGCGCCGTGCCACCGCCGAGATAGATGAAGCCGCCGGACATGGCGGCCGCTCCGCCCCAGCCGCCGGTGCGTTCCAGCACCAAGACATCGGCCCCGGAGCGGGCGGCCTCGAGGGACGCGCACACTCCGGCGATGCCGAAGCCGACGACCACGACGTCGGCCTGGTGGTCCCAGGTCTCGACCTCGCTGGCCAGGAGTGGCCGGACGCTAGCGATTTCCGCCATGTTCTCTGAATTCCTCACTGCGGGTAGGGATTACTTCTTCTGGTCCTTGGCGAGCGTCTTGCGGACGGCGCCGTCGAGCTTGGTGGCGCCGGGCCAGCCCACGTAGTGGGCCAGGAACACCGCGATCTCGCGCAGCTGGTCGGCATCGAGCTCGCCGTTGCGCAGGGCCGCGCCCACCTGGATGTCGAGGATGTCCGCGTGCCCCTGCGCGGTGATCGCGCCGAGCAACAGCAGGCGCCGGTCACGCGTGGAGAGGCCGGGCCGGTTCCAGATATCCGCGAAGAGATGGTCGGCAGTGACCTCGAAGAACGGGTCGCCGGAGAAGTTCGGCAGATCGAAGCCGTACACCTCCGACATCTTCTTCAGGCCCCGCTGGCGCTGCTCGGAAGGCGGCTGGTCGGTCATTTCTGCTCCTTCGCAATGGATCCTGGACCCACGCCGAGTCCGTCTCCCAGGTTGTGCAATGACTGCCGCGCCAGCGGTAGGTCGAGATCCAACCGGCCCGCCAGATCCAGGGCCAAGGACAGGTCCTTCTCACCGAGATCGCGGACATGGCCGAGGATGGGGAACCAGAAATCGTCCGCCTCGACCGGCGCGGTGGTCTTGCGCAGCATGATCGCGCCCGGCCCGCCGGTATGCGAGTCGGAATGCCGGACCACCTTGCCGAGCGCGGAGATATCCAGTCCGGCGGCCTCCGCCAGCCGCTGCGCCTCCGACGCCGCGGTGAAGGCGACGAAGTGGAGCAGGTTGCGCGCCAGCTTCATTCGAGTGCCGGAACCGACCTCGCCGGCGTGGATGACCAGCGATCCGAAGCGTCCGAACGGCTCCCGCACGGCCTCGAAGGCGGCGGTGCTGCCGCCCACCATCACCGCGAGCGCGCCCTGCTGCGCGGCGGGGGCGCCACCGCTGATCGGCGCGTCCACGAATTCCACTCCGTGCGCGGCGCATTCGGCGCCGAGCTCGACGGCGGTGCGGTCGGAGATGGTGGAGTGCACGGCGATCACGGTGCCGGGCTTCGCCGTCCGGAGCAGTCCGTCGGGGCCGGTCACCACCGTGCGGACCTGCTCGTCGTCGAGGACGACGACCGAGATGACACGGGAGCGTTCGGCCAGGTCGGCGGGGGTGGCGGCGGCTGTCGCCCCCGCATCGGTGAAGGGCCGCAACGCATCCGCGCGCATGTCGCACACCACCAGCCCGCCCGGCCAGTCGACCAGCCGCTGCGCCATGGGGGCGCCCATGTTGCCGAGTCCGATGAACCCGATCGAGATGTCGTCGCTCATGGCCGGAACACCTGCCCGCCATCGACATTCAGCACCTGACCGGTGACCCAGGCGGCATCGTCGGACAGCAGGTACAGGCACGCCCCGACCATGTCCTCGGTGGTGCCCAGGCGCTCGAGCGCCATCTGCTTCACCAGCTGATCCACGAACTGCTCGGGCACGATGCTGCGGGTGGCCTCGGTGTCGGTGGGCCCCGGTGCGATGGCGTTCACCCGAATCTTGGAGTGCCCCAGCTCATGTGCCAGCTGCTGGGTGAGGCTGTTGATCCCCGCCTTGGCCAGCCCGTAGAACCCGGAGTAGGTCCAGGCGGCGGTGGAGGACTGGTTCACGATGGACCCGCCGCCCGCCTTCGCGATGTGCTTGTACACCGCCCGCGTCACGTTCAGCGCGCCGTCGAGATTCACGCCCATGAACTTCTTGTAGTAGTCCCACGGCACGGATACCAGCAGGTCGAGCTTCATGTCGCCGTAGATGGCGGCATTGTTGACCAGGTGGTTGATGCCGCCGAACTCGGCGACGGTGAAATCGGCCAGGGCCTTGGCGGACTCCGGATCGGCGACGTCGACCGGCGCGAAGACCGCGACCCCGCCGCCGGCGGTGATCTCCTTGGCGGTGGCTTCGCCCAGTTCGCTGTTGAGGTCGGCGACAACGACTTTCGCGCCTTCGGCGGCCAGCGCCTTCGCGTACGCCGCCCCGATGCCGCGCGCGGCGCCGGTGACGATGATCGACCTGTCGGTGAATCGGCTCATGTCGGTACTCCTCAGACGCCGGTCGCGATGAGTTTGGTCTCGGTGTATTCCTCGAATCCGAGGACGCCCATTTCCCGGCCCACGCCGGACTGCTTGTAGCCGCCGAAGGGTGCGTCGGCCGAATACCAGATGCCGCCGTTGACACTGAGCGTCCCGGTGCGCACGCCGTTCACGACCTCGCGCAGCCGCTCGGGATCGCTGCCCCACACCGTGCCGGACAGGCCGTAGGGGGAGTCGTTGGCGATGCGGACGGCATCGGCGTCACCGTCGTGCGGGATGACGGTGAGAACGGGCCCGAAGATCTCCTCCTGGGCCACGGCGGAACTGTTGGGCAGACCGGTGATCAGCGTCGGCTCGACGAACCAGCCATGCTCACGGTCGGGCCGCTTGCCGCCGGTGACGATGGTGCCGCCCTCGGCGCGCGCGATGTCGAGGTAGCGCTCGATCCGCGCCCGCTGTCGTTCGGAAATGACCGGGCCGCACACGGTTCCGGGTTTCGCCGGGTCGCCGGGCTTGATGCCCGCCATGGTGCGTGCCGCGGCTTCGACGGCTTGATCGTGCAGTTCGCGCGGCACCAGCAGGCGAGTGCTGATCGCACAGCCCTGGCCCGCGTGCACGCACACGCCGAACGCGGCATAGCTCGCGGCGGCCGCGATGTCGGCGTCGTCGAGCACGATGAACGCCGACTTGCCGCCCAGCTCCAGGAACACCTTCTTCAGGGACGCCGCCGCGGCGGTCATCACGGCCTTGCCGGTCTGGGTGGACCCGGTGAACGAGATCATGTCCACCCGCGGATCGGTGACCAGCTGCGTGCCGAGGCCGTGATCGTCGGAGGTGACGATATTGACCACCCCGGCCGGAATATCGGTCTCCTCGGCGATGATCCGGCCCACGGCGGCCGCGCACCACGGGGTGTCGGGTGCGGGCTTGAGGACCACCGTGTTCCCGGCCGCCAGCGCCGGACCCAGCTTCGCGAAGTTGATCTGGTGCGGGAAATTCCAGGGCGTGATGGCCCCGACCACGCCGATGGGTTCGCGCCGCAGCCGGCGCGAGCTCTTGATCCCCATGGGCGCGGCGACCCCGAGATCGGTTTCCCACGCGTAGTTCTCGGCCAGATCGGCGAAGTAGCCGAGATCCCCGACCGGTCCCTCCAGCTGCGGGCCGCTGGTGAGCATGCGGGGCGCGCCCGCCTCGGCGATGGTGATCTCGCGCAGTTCCTCGATGTGGCCGCGCAGGGCGTCGCGCAGCTGCCGGAGGCAGGCCGCGCGGAAGGCCGGATCGCGGGACCAGTCGGTGGTGTCGAAGGCGGTGCGGGCCGCGGCGATGGCCGCGTCCATATCGGCGGAGTCGGCATTGGCGGCGTAGCCGAGGGGTTCCCCGGTGGCCGGGTCGGCGGTGGAGAACACACCGCCGCCGCCGGGCGTCAACTTGCCGCCGATCAGCAGGTGCGAACCGCCGTCGGGGACGAGATCGCTCGGGCTCATAGGTAGCTCCCATGCTGTCCGGACACGTGTACGGACTATAGGTTCGCGGCTCGGAAACGCGCAAGAACAGGTTTCAGTTTCTGCGGTCCGGCCGATTTCTTCGCGGGATTCCGTTGTGAGGTGATCCCGTCGCTAGTACCGTACAGACACATGTCCAGCTACGTGTCTCCGTTGCTGGAAAACGTTCATCAGAGCCGATGAACGAGTTATCGAATACGAGGTGGACCCACCATGACCGCAGCCTCGCTGGAGCCGCTGCTGTTCGACCCCTACGACTACCGCATCCACGAGGACCCCTACCCCGTGTACCAGCGGTTGCGCACCGAGGCCCCGGTGTACCACCACCCCGACCTGGACTTCTGGGCGCTCTCGCGGCACGGGGACGTGGCGGCCGGCTTCCGGGACAACGTGCGCCTGTCCAGCGCCAACGGGGTCTCGCTCGATCCCGCCGCCTGGGGGCCGCACGCCTGGCGAACCATGTCCTTCCTGGCCATGGACGACCCCCGGCACCTGCGCCTGCGCAAGCTCGTCTACCAGGGCTTCACACCCCGGCGGGTGACCGAGATGGGCGAGCGGATCCACGAGATCACCCTGCGCTACCTCGAACCCGCGCTGGCGAGTCGCGATTTCGACTGGATCGACGCGGTCGCCGGCCAGGTCCCGATGGACGTCATCTCCGAACTGCTCGGGGTGCCCGAAGCCGATCGCGCCGAACTCCGGCGGCTGGCCGACCTGCTGGTGCATCGTGAGGAGGGCGTGCTGGACGTGCCGGTCGCGGCCATGGAGGCGGCCATGAAACTCGCGGGCTACTACAACGAGATCCTCGCCGAACGGAAGCGCAAACGCGCCGACGACCTCACCTCGGCCCTGCTCGACGCCGAGGCCGACGGGGACCGGCTGACCGAGGAGGAGATCCTCGGCTTCATGTTCCTGATGGTGGTCGCCGGCAACGAGACCACCACCAAACTGCTCGGCAACGCCCTGTACTGGGCGGGCCGCAATCCCGAGCAGTACGCCAAGGCCGCCGCCCACCCCGAACTCGTGGAGGACTGGGTCGAGGAGACCCTGCGCTACGACGCCTCCAGTCAGATCCTGGCGCGCACCGCCGCCGAGGACCTCGAGTACTACGGGCAGACCATTCCCGCGGGCTCGAAGGTGCTGCTGCTCATCGGATCCGCCAATCGCGACGACGCCGTCTTCCATGACCCGGACCGCTACGACCTCGAACGCGGCGACAAGGGCGGGCTGATCAGCTTCGGCCGCGGCGTGCACTTCTGCCTCGGCGCGCACCTGGCGCGGCTGGAGGCCTCGATCGTCTTGCGCGAGTTCGCCGCTCGCGTCCGCTCGTACGGCATCGCCGACACCGGTATCCAGCGTGTGCATTCGGTGAATGTGCGCGGCTTCGCCCACTTGCCCGTCTCCGTGGAGGTTCGCTGAATGGCCCGCTTCGCACCGCATCCCGCCCGCCGCCCCGCCATCGTCGCGGGCGCGTCCTCCGGAATCGGGGCCGCCACCGCGGAAGCCCTTGCCGCGCTGGGACACCCGGTCGCGCTGGGTGCGCGCCGGGTGGAGATCTGCGAGACCCTCGCCGAGAAGATCCGCGCCGAGGGCGGGGAAGCCTTCGCCGGACGGCTCGACGTCTGCGACACCGCCTCGGTGCACGAATTCGTCACCGCCGCCGAAGCGGCGCTCGGGCCCACCGAGGTCCTGGTCTCCGGCGCGGGCGATCTCGAATTCGGGCAGGGCTGGGAGATGGATCCCGACCTGTTCGAATCCCAGGTGCGGGTGCACCTGGTCGGCGCCCAACGCCTCGCGCACCGGGTGCTGCCCGGCATGATCGAGCGGCAGCGCGGCGACTTCGTGGTCATCGGCTCCGACTGCGCGGTGCGGGCCCGGCCCGGCGCGGGCGCGTACAACGCCGCCAAGACCGGCGTCGAGGCCTTCGCCACCCAGCTGCGCATGGAGTTGGAGGGCACCGGCGTGCGCTCGTCCATCGTGCGGCCGGGCCAGACCCTCACCGGCATGGGCATGCAGGCCACCCCGGAAGTGGTGGGTCCGCTGCTGGAGAACTGGGTGAAATGGGGATTCGCCCGGCACCCGCAGTTCCTGCGGCCCGCCGATCTCGCGGCGGCCGTGTCCGCGGTCGTGTCCACCCCGCGCGGGGCGCACCTGGTGCTGGTGGAGGTCCAGCCGGAAGCGCCACTGCGCGAACCGAATCCGGAAGGACCCTGACCATGCGCCTGGTCGTCGATCTCGACCTCTGCCAGGGCCACGCCGTCTGCCAGGACGAGGCCCCCGACCTCTTCGAGGTGCCCAGACAGGGACAGGTGCGGATCCTGCGCACCGACCCCGGCGCCGACCTGGACGCGGCCCGCGCCGCCGTCCGCTACTGCCCGACCCAGGCCCTGTCGCTCGTAGACGACAGCGCTGTCGAATGAAGGAGACAGCCGTGAGCTGGTCCCGAGACGAACTCGACGAGATGATCCGCCGTTGGGTGGACGAGAACAAACAGTGTGAGGCGGCCGGGGACTGGAAACCCCTCGAACACTTCTACACCGACGACGCCACCTACGGCTGGAACTACGGTCCGCAGCAGGAATTCATGGCCGTCGGACGCGACGAGATCCGCGATATCGCGCTCGGCCAGGAGATGTTCGGGCTCGAGGGCTGGACGTATCCTTACCAGGAATTCGTGGTCGACGAGCGCACCGGCAGCGTGATCGGATTCTGGAAGCAGGTCAACGATCAGCAGCGGGCCGACGGACGGCCCTACAGCCCGGAAGGGCTCGGCGGCAGCTGGTTCCGCTACGCCGGTGACTATCAGTGGAGCTGGCAGCGCGACTTCTTCGACTTCGGCAATGTGACCGCGCTGTTCGTGGAGATGATCTCGAACAACGCGCTCTCGTCCGGCATGCGCAAGCGCATGGAACGGTCCATGTCGGGCGAACCGCTGCCCGGCTGGTACCCGGTCGGGAAGGGGCCGGCGCCCCTATGGTGACCAGCAGATACGCATCACTCACCAGATCCGAACTGGCCCTGCTGGTTCCGGAACTGCTGCTGTGCGGGCACCTCATCGACCGGTCCGGGATGGCGCACGTGCTCGGCGCGCTCGGCCGGGAGGGCATGACCGCGGTCGCCATCGACGAATGGCAGCTGGCCAGCCCGGTCTACACCCGGCGCATGCGGCGGGCGCTCGGCATCACGAGTGACGGGGTGGCCGCCATCTTCAAGGGCTTCCAGCTGGATATCGGTGCGCCACCGCAGTTCATGGACTTCCGCTACAAGGTGATCGACCACGATCACGGGGAATTCCATCTCGACCACTGCGGCGCGCTCGCCGACGTCGAGCCGATGGGGACCGAATTCGTGGTGGCCATGTGCCACGACATCGAGGATCCCACCTTCGACGCGACCGCGCTCGCCACCAATCCGCACGCCCAGGTGCGGCCCGTGCACCGGCCGCCCCGCGAACCCGCCGATCGGAAACCGATGTGCGCGTGGACCGTCACCATCGATCCCGCGCACGAACCGCCGACTCCGCACGAGGACGCCCAGGTGGTGGCCGGATCCGAGGCCGCCGCCACCGTGCTCGACCCCATCGACCCGGAAGATCCAGGGCAGGCGGATTACGCGGGGCCGCTGCTGAGCGACCTGCGGTTCGAGGACTTCTCGCGCTCGGCGCTCATCCGGATCGCCGACGAGGTGTGCCTGCAGCACCACCTGCTCACCCTCGGCTACCGGACCGCGGTGGAGTCACGCGCGAAACCGGAAGTGGCGCTGGACATCCTGCGCAAGCAGTTCACCGGCATCGCGGGCCTCACCGCCGAACGTATCCGCACCGCGCTCGGGCTCGGCGACGATATGGCGGCGCTGGCCAAGGTGCTGCGCCTGCACCCGGCGCTGAACCCGGCCGCCTATGTCGACGTCGACGTCACCGCCGAGACCACCGGCGGCGAGCAGCTGGTCGAACTGCGCATCGGCCGCGGCTGCGGCGCGGTCGACGACGGCGCCTGGCCCGCCCTGCTCGACCCCGGCCATCTCCAGCCGATCGATGCCCTGGTGCGCGGGGTGAACCCGCGTTTCCACGCCCGGGTCCGCGAGGCCGCCGACTGCGGACTCACCCTCGAAATCGGTTGCGCCGACCTGCCCTTCCGGGAAGCCGACGAGGTCGCCATCACCCGGTTCAGCTCCGGCGCGGCCTTCACCTTCACCGACCGGGGCACACCGCTGCCGCTCACCGTCCTGTAGTCGGAACACACCAGGAGAAACGGCCATGGCGTGCAACTTCGCCGACCTCTACGAACATTCGGCCGACGCCGTGCCGGACCGGACCGCCGTGATCGAGGGGACACGACGGCTCACCTTCGCCCAGCTCGACGCCCGCGCCAACCGGCTCGCCCACCACCTGGCGGCGGCCGGGGCCGGGCCCGGCACCCACATCGGGTTCCACATGCACAACAGCATCGAGAGCCTCGAAACCCTGCTGGGCTGCTACAAGATTCGCGCGGTGCCGGTCAATATCAACTACCGGTACCGGGCCGAGGAACTGCGCTACGTCTACGACAACGCCGACCTCGAGATGGCGGTGCACCACCGCTGCTACGCGCCGCTCATCGAGGAGATCCGGGATCAGCTGCCGAAGTTGCGGCACACCCTGGTCGTGGAGGACGACCAAGGGGGAGCGGGACTGCCGAGCCGGTCGCTGCCGTACGAGGAGGCGCTCGAATCCGCCTCCGACATGCGGGATTTCGGGCCGCGCAGCGCCGACGACCACTTCATCATGTACACCGGCGGCACCACCGGCCTGCCCAAGGGCGTCATCTGGCGGCAGGAGGACATGTGGCGGGTGCTCGGCGGCGGCATCGACTTCTACACCGGGGAGCCCGTCGCCGACGAATACCAGCAGTCCCGGGTCGCGGCGCAGAACGAGTTCCCCATGACCTGGTTCGTGCTGCCGCCGCTGATCCACGCCGCCGCCATGATGCCCACCTTCACCGCGTTGTGGTCCGGTAACGCGGTGCTGTTGCAGCCGCGCTTCGATCCCGACGAGGTGTGGCGGGTGGTGGCGCGGGAACGGCCGCACGTCCTGGTCGTCACCGGCGACGCCATCGCGCGGCCGCTGGTGGACTCGTATCGGGCCGCGCCCGTGGACGCCTCCTCGCTCGTCTCCATCGGATCCGGGGCGGCGCAGCTGACTCAGCCGGTGAAGAACACACTGCTGGAACTGTTTCCGAGCACCCTGGTCACCGAGTCCATCGGGTCGTCCGAAACCGGTTTCGGCGGAATCGGATTCGCGCAGAAGGACGACGATCCGGCTCGCGCGCCACGGGTGAACACCGGCCGAGGTGCGTTGGTGGTCGACGAGGACGGGCGGCCGGTCGCACCCGGCGGGGAGGGATGGGTGGCCAAGACCGGCAATGTGCCGATCGGGTACTACAAGGATCCGGTCAAGACCGACAAGCTGTTTCGCACCGTCGGCGGAGTCCGGATGGTGATCACCGACGATCGCGCGCGCGTCGAATCCGACGGGTCGGTCACGTTGATCGGGCGCGGCAATATGGTCATCAACACCGGCGGCGAGAAGGTCTTTCCCGAGGAAGTGGAGGCTACGCTCAAGGCGCATCCGTCGGTCTACGACGCGGTCGTGGTGGGGGTGCCGCACGAGCGATGGGGTCAGCTGGTGGCGGCCGTGGTGTCCCCGGCGGACGGCGACATCGACCTCGCGGCCCTGGAGGCCCATGTGCGCGAGCGTCTCGCCGGATACAAGCTGGCGCGCCGGATCTGGGTGGCCGAGACCGTCGCCCGCACCCCGAGCGGGAAGCCCGATTACCGGTGGGCCAAGGCATATGTCGCCGAGCGGGCGCCAGACCATGAAAGTAGGTGACCGGTGAGCGGTCGAACTGCGCGAAACAACCGGCGCGCCTAGGTGAAACCTGTTCTAATTCGAACATGGTAGATGCGCACACCGTGCTCGGGGAGCGGGTCGGCATGCCGGTGCGAATCCGGCACGCGGACGCGAGTTCGGCGCTGTTCCTCGTCGACGCCCGCGCCGCCGCCGAACTGCTCACCGGCACCGGGCTGGAGCCGCTCACCCTGCTCGGCAAGGCCGTGCTCTCGCTGGCCTTCGTGCGCTACGTCGACGGCGACCTCGGGCCGTACCACGAATTCGCGTTCTCGATCATGGCGAAACAGCCCGGACGCAGGGACAGCACCGGGGCCTACATCCACTGGCTGCCGGTGAACCAGAGCTTCACCTGCGAAGCGGGACAATCGATCTGGGGCTTCCCCAAGCTCATGGCCGACATCGACATCACGCCCGACGGGCGCGGGCACCGGTGCGAGGTCCGCGTCGACGGGCAGTTCGTGCTCGCGCTGCGAGTCGCGGACGGCGTCCCGATGCCCGCCGGCGCGGGCGGGGCCTCCATCGACGCCTACACCTCGCGCAACGGAATCCTGCGTCGCACACCCTGGATCATGAACCCCGGCCAGGTCCGGGGACGGCCGGGCGGCGCGCGCATCCAGCTCGGAGACCACCCCGTCTCCGATCAACTGCGCGCCCTCGGGCTGCCCGGGCGGGCACTGTTCTCCAGCCGGATCGGCGCGCTCCGTATGACTTTCGAGGACGCCGCCACCGTCTTGCAGACCCAGGAGGTCCGATGAGCCGCATCGCACTGGTCACCGGAGCGGCCAGCGGTCTGGGCCGCGTCGTCGCGCAACGCCTCGCCGCGGCGGGCTGGCAGGTGGCCGCCGTCGACGTGAACGCCGACGGGCTGGCCGTCACCGCCGCCCGCTCGCCCAACACCCACACCTACGAATGCGACGTCTCCGACGCCGCGCAGGTCCGGGCCGTCGTCGACAAGGTGCGCTCGGAACTGGGGACCATCGACCGGCTGGTGCACGCGGCCGGCATCGGCCATGTGCACGCCTCGGTGCTGGACCACGACGTGGCCCTGATCCGGAAGATGATGGACGTCAACTACATCGGGACCGTCAACCTGGTGCAGGCGGTCGTGCCCGCCATGCGGGACGCGGGCGCGGGGACCGTGGTGCTGTTCGCCTCGCTCGTCGGCTGGCTGCCCTCACCCGGCATGGCCGGATACACCGCGTCCAAGCACGCGGTCATCGGCTTCGCCGAGAGCCTCTCCTACGAACTGCACGGCACCGGCGTGCGCCTGCTCGTCGTGTGCCCGCCCAGCGTCGAGACCCCGTTCCTGGACGGGGTCCGCGAGGAGAACGCCGGCGTGCTCGGCAACGCGGTCCCCGTCACCCCGGAATTCGTCGTCGACACCCTGGAAAAGGCGTTGGCCGCGCCGAAGACGCCGCTCTACGTGTTCCCCGGAGAGGCTCGGCCCGCCTACTACATGCGGCGATTCCTGCCGGGCGTGGCGCGCGCCATCATCCGGCGCACGATCCGTCCGGTCGAGTAGACCCCCCGAACGTGGATGCCGGCACGTGCTCCGATCGGCATCCGCTCCGGTGCTGGGCGGCCGGGCTCTGCGGCCGCCCAGTACCTGCATCCCGCGACCATCCAGCAATAATTCAGTAGCGCTATCACTCCCCTCCGGGCACTCTGGGCTCTCTGCACGCACTAGCCGAGAGGAGATGAATGAGTACGCGCACGTCCGCGGTACGGCTGGTTCTGCGCTATTACGGCCGGGAAATGGCCCGGCGCAAAGCCATCACGATCACGGCCATGCTGGGGCCCGCCTTCGGCAATATCTGCCAGCTCTACATCGCGCCGCTGCTGGTCGCGATCGTCGTCGGCAAGGTCGCCGCCACCAGCGACTCGTCCATCGGTGCGCTCGCACCCTACGTGGTGGGGTTCGGCGCGTTGCTGTTCATCGCCGAGGTATGCTGGCGCATCGGCATCCACTTCCTGAACCGGTTGGACGCCAACGGGATCGAGAACCTCTACAACACCGCGATGGACGAACTCCTCGCCAAGGACTCCGCGTTCTTCCACAACAACTTCGCGGGCTCGCTGACCAAGCGCGCGCTGAGTTTCGCCACCCGGTTCGAGGACTTCGCCGACACCTTCGCCTTCGAGATCGTCGCCGCCTTCGTGCCGCTGACCTTCGCGTCGGTGGTGCTGTGGCGCTACGACCCGATGCTGGTCATCGTGCTGCTCGGCCTCATCGCCGTCAGCGGCGTGGTCGTCGCCCCGCTCATCCGCCGCCGCCAGCATCTGGTCGACGATCGTGAGGCGGCCATCGCCCTGGTGTCCGGGCACGTCTCCGACACCCTGTCGAACATGCAGGCGGTGCGGGCCTTCGCGGCCGAACCCGAGGAGATCGCCGAACACCGGCGGCGGGTCGCGGCGCAACGGCGAAAGTCGTTGCTGTCGTGGGATTACAACAATCTCTACATCGACACCGCCATCACCCCGCTGATGGTTCTCGTGAACGTGGCCGGACTGCTCATCGCCCTCGGCATGGGCGGCGGGCACGCGTCGGTCGAGGTGATCATGGTGGCCTTCACCTACTACTGGAACGCCACCGGGATCATGTTCCGGTTCAACCAGATCTACCGGCGAATGGAGAGCACCACCACCGAGGCCGCGCAGTTCACCGAACTGCTGCTGGAATCGCCGACCGTGCTCGACATCGCCGAACCGGAACCCTTGCGGCCCAAGGGGTCCGACATCCGGTTCGAGAAGGTGAACTTCGCGCACCCGGGGGCGCAGCCGCTGTTCCGCGGCCTGGATCTGGACGTGCCCAGCGGCGCGCGCATCGGCCTGGTCGGCCGGTCCGGCGGCGGCAAGAGCACGCTCACCCAGCTGCTGCTGCGCATGATGGACATCGACGGCGGCGTGATCCGCATCGGCGGACAGGACATCTCGCGACTGCGCCAGAGCGATCTGCGCAGCCTGCTGTCCTACGTGCCGCAGGACCCGGCCATGTTCCACCGGTCGCTGAGCGACAACATCCGCTTCGCCCGGCCCGAGGCCACCGACGAGGAGGTGCGGCGCGCCGCCAAGGCCGCGCACGTCACCGAATTCGCGGACGGGCTGCCCGACGGCATGGACACGCTCATCGGCGAGCGCGGCGTGAAACTGTCCGGCGGACAACGCCAGCGGGTCGCGCTCGCGCGGGCCATCCTGCGCGACGCGCCGATCCTGCTACTGGACGAGGCCACCAGCGCCCTCGACTCCGAGAGCGAGCTCCTGGTGCAACAGGCGCTCTGGGAGTTGATGGAAGGGCGTACGGCGCTGGTGGTCGCGCACCGGCTGAGCACCGTCGCCGGGATGGACCGGCTCATCGTGCTCGATCGCGGGCGGATCGTCGAACAGGGCAGCCACGAGGAGCTGCTGCGCGGCGAGGGTACGTACGCGCAGCTGTGGCAGCACCAGTCCGGCGGATTCCTGGCCGAGGAAGTGGCCGCCCGCTGATGGTTCGAGGTGGTGACGGGAGAGGTTCCGTCACCACCTCGAAATCCTCAGTTGCCCTGGAAGTTCGGCTTGCGCTTCTCGGCGAACGCGCGCGGGCCTTCCTTGGCGTCATTGCTGCGGAAGACCGGCAGGCCGACCTTGGCGTCGATCTTGAACGCCTCTTCCTCGTGCAGGCCCTCGGTGTCGCGGATGACCTTCAGGATCGCCTGCACGGCCAGCGGGCCGTTGTTGTTGATCAGCTCGGCGATCTCCAGGGCCTTGTCCAGCGCGGTGCCGTCCGGCACCACGTGGCCGATCAGGCCGAAGTTCAGCGCCTCCGCGGCGGTGATGTGACGGCCGGTCAGCAGCAGCTCCGCGGCCACGGTGTACGGGATCTGCCGCGGCAGGCGCACCGCCGAGCCGCCCATCGGGAACAGGCTCCACTTCGCCTCGGACACACCGAACTTGGCGCTCTCACCGGCGATGCGGATGTCGGTGCCCTGCAGGATCTCGGTGCCGCCCGCGATGGCCGCGCCCTCGACCGCCGCGATCAGCGGCTTGGTCAGACGGCGGCCCTTGAGCAGACCCGGCATGCGGGACGGGTCGAAGGCCGAACCCTCCTTCATGCCGTCCTCGGGCTTGTTCTTGTTCATGTTCTTCAGGTCCGCGCCCGCGCAGAACGCGCCGCCGGCACCGGTGAGGATGCAGGAGCGGATCTCCGGATCGTTGTCGACCGTGTCCCACGCCTCGGTCATGATGGCCAGCATCTCGCCGGTCAGCGCGTTCTTGGACTTCGGGCGGTTCATGGTGACGATGAGCGTCGCGCCACGCTTCTCGACCAGCGCGTGCGGCTCGGTGTTGGCGGGGGTTTCAGCAGTCGCTGCGGTCATCGCCGACCCTTCTTTCGATATGGACGAACCAAGATTCCGGCACGAAAGTACCCCGCGCCGTTGTCCTAAACAATAACGTGTTCTAGTTTGGACCATGGTGACCGCCGTCACGGGCGGCAAGTAGTGGAGAGAGTCCCATGAGCACAACGAGCAAGGCCAAGCTGCCGCCGCGCGTCACGGAATCCCTCGTCAACCGGCTGACCGCGATGGTGACCGCGGGCAAGGCCGGCGAGGCCCGCGAGCCCTTCGAGATGACCGAGGTCTACACCGGCGACGTCGTCGGCTACCTGCCCCAATCTTCCCCCGAAGACGTGGTGGCAGCGGCCGAAATGGCCCGCGCCGCGCAGAAGGAATGGGCCGCTCGGCCGCTCAAGGACCGCCTCGCCGTGTTCGAGCGCGCCCACGAGCTGCTGCTCACCGAGATCGAGACGCTCGCCGACCTGATCCAGATCGGCTGCGGCAAGGCCCGGCGCATGGCCATCGAGGAAGTGTGCGACACCCCGCTGGTGATCGCGCAATACCTCAAGACGGCCGAGAAGACGCTCAAGCCCAAGAAGCGCTCCGGGCCCATGCCGGTCATCACCTCCTCCACCGAGGAGCACCGGCCGAAGGGCGTCGTCGCGGTCATCGCGCCATGGAACTTCCCGTTCGCCATCTCCATGTCCGACTCCACCCCGGCGCTCATCGCGGGCAACGGCGTGATCATGAAGCCGGACAACAAGACCGCGCTGTGCACCCTGTACGGCATCGAGCTGCTGCACAAGGCGGGGCTGCCGCGCGGGCTCGTCCAGGTGGTCTGCGGCGTCGGCCCCGACGTCGGCCCGACCCTGATCGACAATGTCGACTTCGTCATGTTCACCGGCTCCACCGCCACCGGCCGCACCATCGGCGAGCAGTCCGGGCGCAACCTGATCGGATGCAGCCTCGAGCTCGGCGGCAAGAACCCGATGATCGTGCTCGACGACGTCAATTTCGACGAGGCCATCCCGTCGATCCTGTTCGCCGCCTTCGGCAACGCCGGCCAGATCTGCATGCACATCGAGCGCATCTATGTGCAGGAACGCATCTACGACGAGTTCCTGCGCCGGTTCAGCGCGGCCGCGGAGGAACTCGCCGCGAAGACGGGCGCGTCCTACGACTTCGAACCCGAGATGGGGTCGCTGGTCTCCGTCGACCACATGAAGCGCGTGGCGGCGCATGTCGACGAGGCGCGGGAGAAGGGCGCGACCGTCGTCACCGGCGGCAACCCGCGTCCCGATCTCGGACCGGCCTTCTTCGAGCCGACCGTCCTCACCGACGTCACCAAGGACATGGCGCTGGCCACCATGGAGACCTTCGGGCCGGTCGTCAGCATCTACAAGTACAAGACCGACGACGAGGCCGTGGCTCTCGCGAACGACACCGCGTATGGATTGAACGCCGCCATCTGGACCGGAAACATCGACCGCGCAACGAAACTCGCCGAGCGCATCGATTCCGGCTCGATCAACATCAACGACGGCTTCATCACCAGCTACGCCGCCAAGGGCACGCCGTCGGGCGGCGTCAAGCAGTCCGGCGTCGGCACCCGGCACGGCGCGGCCGGCCTGCTGAAGTACACCGACACCATCAACGTCGGTGTCCAGAAGAAGCAGATCATGGCCTCCCGCTCGTCCATGCCGTACGAGAAGCAGCTCAAGTCGACCCTGGTCACGCTGCGGCTCATGCGTCGCCTGCACCTGGGCTGACGGCTGCGGTAAACCGTTCCAC
>NZ_JBHWHH010000077.1:0-32032 GCF_042732555.1 Nocardia sp. NPDC059764 | reverse complement strand
CCCCCCGCTTCGCTCCTCCGCTCCACTCAGTCCAGAACGAGCGCTCCGCCTCCCCGCGCTTGCGCCCCGAACCTCTGGGCGGGTCTCATGGCCGCATGCTGGACCGCCATTCGGTGGGTAACCCCAGCCCTCTAAGCTGTTCGCCGTGCGCGTACTCGTCATCGGTTCCGGAGCCCGTGAACATGCCCTCGTCCTGGCACTGCGCAAGGACCCGGCGGTGACCGCGGTCTACGCGGCGCCCGGCAATGCCGGCATCGCCCAGCATGCCGAGGTGCGGGCGGTCGACGCCTCCTCCGGCGACGAGGTGGTGGCGCTGGCTCAGGAGCTGGCCGCCGACCTCGTGGTGGTCGGACCCGAGGTGCCGCTGGTGCTCGGCGTGGCCGACGCGGTGCGCGCGGCCGGGATCCCGGTGTTCGGCCCGTCGGCCGCCGCCGCGCGGATCGAAGGCTCGAAGGCGTTCGCCAAGGACGTGATGAACGCGGCCGGCGTGCGGACCGCGCACAGCGAGATCGTGGATCACCCGGGCGAATTGGATGCGGCGCTGGACCGTTTCGGTCCGACCTGGGTGGTCAAGGACGACGGGCTGGCCGCGGGCAAGGGCGTCGTGGTGACCCCGGACCGGTCGGTCGCCCGCGAGCACGGCGCCGAACTGCTCGAGCAGGGCCACCCGGTGCTGCTGGAGTCGTTCCTCGACGGCCCCGAGGTGTCGCTGTTCTGCCTGGTCGACGGTGAGACCGTGGTGCCGCTGCTGCCCGCCCAGGACCACAAGCGGGTCGGCGACGGCGACACCGGCCCCAATACCGGCGGCATGGGCGCGTATACGCCGCTGCCGTGGCTGCCCGAAGCCACCCTGCAGGCCATCGTCGACGACGTGGTCAAGCCCGTCGCCGCCGAGATGGTGAAGCGCGGAGTGCCGTTCAGCGGCCTGCTCTACGCCGGCCTCGCCATCGGCCAGAACGGCCCCGCCGTGGTCGAATTCAACTGCCGCTTCGGCGATCCCGAGACCCAGGCCGTGCTGGCCATGCTGGACAGCCCGCTCGGCGAACTCCTGCTCGCCACCGCCACCGGCACCCTCGACCAGGTCGCCGCGCCGCGCTGGAAGGACGGCGCGGCCGTCACCGTGGTGCTGGCCGCCGAGAACTACCCGGCCCGCCCGCGCAGCGGCGACGTCATCACCGGCGCGGAATCCACCGGCACCGGAGTCGAATCCGAGGTGCTGCACGCCGGCACCGCGCAGCGTGAGGACGGCGCGCTGGTGTCCGCGGGCGGCCGCGTGCTCGCCATCGTCGGCCAGGGCGCCGACCTGGTCGAGGCCCGCAAGAACGCCTACGACCGCCTCGCCGGGATCAAGCTGCCGGGCGGCCACTTCCGCACCGACATCGCGCTGGCCGCCACCGAGGGCCGCATCACGGTGCCGACCGCGAACTGAATCCCGCCCGCCGCGGCCGACTCTCGTGCCGCGACTGACGAAAGAACGCCCGCCCGAACCTGGTTCGTGCGGGCGATCTCGTATTCGGCTGGAGCCCAGCCATATTCCGTGACTCGGACCGGGATCAGCCGAGGACGATGCCGCGTTGGGCGAGCCAGGGCTGGGGGTCGACGTGCTGGCCGTTGATGACGATCTCGAAATGCAGGTGGGGGCCGGTGGAGTCGCCGCGGTTGCCGATGCGGGCGATCTGCATGCCCGCCGGGACGCGTTCGCCGACGGAGACCGAGAAGTCGTACATGTGGCCGTAGACCGAGATGGCGCCGTCGTCGTGGCGGATGCGCACCCAGAGGCCGAAGCCCTGGGCCGGGCCCGCGTCGATGACCGTGCCCGCCGCGACCGCGTAGATCGGTGAACCCAGCGGGGCGGCGATATCGATGCCCGCGTGGAAAGTGCCCCAGCGCGCGCCGAATCCGGAGGTGAACAGGCCCTTCGCGGGCAGCGCGAAACCGCCGACCCCCGGGAGCACGAATCCTGGCGGCAGAGTCGCGTCCGGAGACGGGGTCAGCCAGGGCTGCGGCTGGCCGGCCACGGCCGCAGCCGCCTCGGCCTTGGCGCGTTCCAGGGTGGCCGCCGCGGCCGCCGAGACCACGGCCTGCTCGCGCAGGTGTTCACCATTGTTGATGGCGTCCATGTACCGCTTCGACGATTCCTGCGTGGCCTGGATCTGCAACGGATATCGCACCGGAATACGCACCGCCACACCGGGACTCACCGCGGCGTCGGTGGGGATCAACGCCAGCGCCCCATCCGCGCTCGCGAACACCAGAACCGCCGTCATCCCCCCGATCAGCACCCGATGCTGAATACTCCACGCCCGCACCACCGGCCACTGCCGCCGCGCCTCGGCACGCCCCCGCTGCCCCAACTCGACAGCTTCGCCCCACGAGCGCGGCCGCCGCGACCACAACTCGACGGCCCGCGCTCGCACGATCGGCGCATACACCCGCAGATACGCGATCACCCGCCCGACGAGCTGAACCACCCACAGCCCGGCCCGCTTCGAAGCCTTACGGACCAGCGACGGTCTTTCACCGTCCGGCAGTGACCGCAACCCGGGGGTGTATGTCTCGGTGGCCGGAAAGCGGCCACGCTGCCCACCCCGGTCCACGTCCGTTTTCATTGGCTCGCCACTCTCGGTTGCGGGCCGAATGTCGGTGATGACCTCGGCGCGTCGGAGCATGCGGCGCATCGCGGCCCCAGCCCGGAGTGGCTGACGGCCGCGGCGCTCTGCGGATTCGTCCGGTGCGGGTGAGGTGGGCTGGGGTGGGGTGGTGTCCGGGGTGTTCCCGGTGGTTGCTGCTCCCCCCTGCACAGCGGCCTCCTCAGGCATTCGCACGACCGGTCCCGGACAGCCGGGGGAGCGGGTGCTCTACCGTCTGTCGGGTGCGTATCGAATCTCGCCGGTCGACCATTCCACCTTTTTACGTGATGGACGTCTGGAAAGCAGCAGCTGAACGGGCTCGGACCCATGGCGACGTGCTGGTGCTGGCCGCGGGGCAGCCTTCCACGCCCGCTCCGGAGGCGGTTTTGCGGGCCACCAAACAGGCCATGGATTCCGAATTGCTGGGTTATACCGAGACATTCGGGGTTCTGGCGTTGCGGGAGGCCATCGCCGAGCACCATCGGAGCACCTACGGGGTGCGGGTGGAGGCGGACGATGTCGTGGTCACGACCGGGTCGTCCGGTGCGTTCACGCTGTTGTTCCTGGCCGCGTTCGACCCCGGGGACACCGTGGTGGTGGCCCGGCCCGGGTATCCGGCCTACCGGAACACGCTGACCGCGCTGGGCTGTGACGTGGTGGAGCTGGACTGCGGTCCGGAGACCCGGTTCCAGCCGACCGTGGCCATGCTGGAGGCGCTGCCCGAGCCACCCGCGGGGTTGATCGTGGCCAGCCCGGCCAATCCGACCGGCACCATGATCGCGCCGGAGGAGCTGGCGGCGCTGGCCCGCTGGTGCGACGAGCACGGGACGCTGCTCATCTCGGACGAGATCTATCACGGCATCGTCTACGACGACACGGAACCGACCTCCTCCGCATGGGAGACCTCGCGTGAGTCCGTCGTGATCGGCTCGGTGTCGAAGTACTTCTCGATGACGGGTTGGCGGCTGGGCTGGATGCTGGTGCCGCAGTCACTGCGTCCGGCGCTGCAACGGCTCGCCTCGAACATGACCGTGTGCCCGCCAGCTATTTCTCAGTTTGCGGCGGTGCATGCGTTCGGTCCGGAAGCCAAAGCCGAACTGGACAGTCATGTGAAACGCTATGCGGCAAATCGCCAGCTGCTGCTGTCGCGCCTGCCGAAGCTCGGAATCACCGACCTCGCCCCCGCGGACGGCGCGTTCTATGTTTACGCGGATATCGCACACCTGACCGATGATTCGATGCGCTGGTGCACCGAGGTGCTCGACGCGACGGGTGTGGCACTCGCCCCCGGCATCGACTTCGACACCCGCCACGGCCATCACACCGTTCGCTTCTCGTTCGCCGGAGCCGCCGCCGACATCGAAGAGGCACTGGACCGGTTGGAACGGTATTTGGCCTGATCTGCCAAGAGGATTGAGCGCGGTGGGCAAAATGAACACAGCGCCGCTGATGACTGGCACGATTGCACCGTGACCACTGCGACGACTCCGAAAGGCGAACGGCGTCGCCATGCACTGGTTTGTGCCGCCGCCGAGCTACTGCTCGAGGGTGGCTTCGAGGCGGTCCGGCACCGCTCGGTGGCGACCCGGGCGGATCTGCCGCTCGCGTCGACCACCTACTACTTCGAATCGCTGGAGGATCTGATCGCGCGGGCGGTCGAATTCTCCGGCACCGCCGAACTCGAGGCCATGCGCCGCCGGGTCGGCGAGGTGACGCACCGCCGCCGCGGCGCGGAGGCGACGGTCGAGCTAGTGCTGGATCTGTTGGTGGGCCCCGAGATTCAGGACGAGGACGCGCGCGGCCAGTTGATCGCCCGCTACGAACGCTCCGTCGCCTCGGCCCGCCACCCCGAACTACGGGAGGTCCAGCTGCGACTACGCGCCCAGCTGGACGAACTGCTGACCGATGTCCTGCGTCGGTCGGACCGGGTGGTCCGCCCGGAACAGACCCGCCGTCTGGTGGCGGTAGTCGATGGGGCGGTGGTGACCGCGCTCGGTGAGTTCGACCCCCAACCCCGCCGCATGGCGCGCGGGGCGCTCTTGGAGATCATCGACATCGTCGCCCCACCGGCTTAACCCGCAGCACACAGCCGGTAAACTGGCACAACGTGAGTCTTGTGCCGAACGTCCTCGCCACCCGTTACGCCAGCCCCGAGCTGGTTCACCTCTGGTCGCCCGAGAACAAGATCGTGCTCGAGCGGCGGCTGTGGCTCGAGGTTCTCCGGGCGCAGGCCGAGCTGGGGATCGATGTTCCGGCCGGTGTCGTCGAGGACTACGAGCGGGTCATCGATCAGGTCGATCTGAAGTCCATCGCCGAGCGCGAGCGGGTCACCCGCCACGACGTGAAGGCGCGGATCGAGGAGTTCAACGCGCTCGCCGGGCACGAGCACGTGCACAAGGGCATGACCTCCCGCGACCTCACCGAGAATGTGGAGCAGCTGCAGATCCGGCTGTCGCTGCAGCACGTGTACCGCCACGGCGTGGCCATCGCGGCGCGGCTGGCCGAGCGCGCGGCCCAGTACCAGACCCTGGTGATGGCGGGACGCTCGCACAACGTGGCCGCGCAGGCCACCACCCTCGGCAAGCGATTCGCTTCCGCCGCAGACGAATTGCTCATCGCGCTGACCCGGCTGCGGGAGCTCATCGACCGCTACCCGCTGCGCGGCATCAAGGGCCCGATGGGCACCGCCCAGGACATGCTGGACCTGCTCGGCGGCGACCCGGCCAAGCTGGCGCAGCTGGAGCAGAAGGTGTCCAAGCACCTGGGCTTCGCGAACGTCTTCACCAGCGTCGGCCAGATCTACCCGCGCTCGCTGGACCACGACGTGATCTCCGCGCTGGTGCAGGTGGGCGCGGGCCCGTCCTCCTTCGCGCACACCATTCGCCTGATGGCGGGCCACGAGCTGGTCACCGAGGGCTTCCAGCCCGGCCAGGTCGGCTCCTCGGCCATGCCGCACAAGATGAACACCCGCTCCTGCGAGCGCGTCAACGGCCTGCAGGTGGTGCTGCGCGGCTACGGCTCGATGGCCGCCGAACTGGCGGGCGCGCAATGGAACGAGGGCGACGTGTTCTGCTCGGTGGTGCGCCGCGTCGCGCTGCCGGACGCCTTCTTCGCCATCGACGGCATGATGGAGACCTTCCTGACCGTACTGGCCGAGTTCGGCGCCTACCCGGCCGTGGTGGACCGCGAGCTCAACCGCTACCTGCCGTTCCTGGCCACCACCCGCATCCTGATGGCGGCGGTGCGTGCGGGCGTGGGCCGCGAGACCGCGCACGAGGTCATCAAGGAGCACGCGGTGGCGGTGGCGCTGGCCATGCGTGAGCAGGGCCGCGAACCCGATCTGCTGGACCGGCTGGCCGCCGACGACCGGATGCCGCTGGACCGGGCCGCCCTGGACGCGGCGCTGGCCGACCGGTCCGCCTTCATCGGCGCGGCCGAGGCGCAGACCGCCGAGGTGATCGCCCAGGTGCAGAAGCTGGTGGACGCCGATCCGGAGGCGGCCCGCTACACCCCGTCGCCGATCCTGTAGGGGTACAACGACTCTCGCATCTCGCCCCCGGCTCCTGGATGGAGCCGGGGGCGAACGAGTCCGTGGGAGAGTGGTGTGGGATCGGTTCGCCCGGCAGTCGGTGGAGCCGCTGGCAGCAGGTGGCCGCGGGCCTAAGCTGCGGGCATGAATCCTTACACGATCTTCGCCGATATCGTCGCCGGCCGGGCCCCGTCCTCGACGGTGTACGAGGACGAGGATTGCCTGGCGTTCATGGACATTCGGCCGGTGACGCCGGGTCATGTGCTGGTGATTCCCAAGGCGCCGGCGCGGAGTCTGGCGGAGCTGGATCCGGCGATGGGCGGCAAGCTGTTCCAGGTGGGGCAGCGGATCGCGGCGGGTCTGCGGGAGTCCGAGGTGGGCTGCGACGGCGTGAATTTCTTCCTGGCCGACGGGGTGACGGCGGGTCAGGAGGTGTTCCATGTGCATCTGCATGTGATTCCGCGCACTCCGGGGGACGGTTTCGGATTGCGGGCGCGCCCGACGTCCCCGGCGCGCGCGGACCTGGATTATCTGGCGGGATCTATCAAGGGGGCGCTGGCCCGAATCGCCTCGAGTTCATAGCGGCTGTGCATTACCATATCCGAACCGTCTGGTTTGCCAAGGACGCGCCATAACCGTATTCCCCGACATCACGCGAGTTTCTCGAGTTACGTTGGATTGTGATCGTGGTGGGCTGATGGAGGTGGGGAATGCGCGGAAGAGCCGTTGCCGCAGCTGTTTTGGCAATTGCCGCAGGTTTGCTCTATCCAGCGGCCGCGCCACCGACCATCGCCCGCGCCGCCGAGGCGGTCCGGGTCGACGAGCTGAGCTCCACCCGTTCGGCGCTGTTCATCGACTCCGTGGCAATGGGCCGCACGATCCAGGTGCAGGTGCTGCATCCGGCCGGCGGCGGCGAGCGTCCCACCTACTACCTGCTCGACGGCCTCGATCCCGGCGCCGTCCAGAGCACCTGGACCAATGCCACCGACGCGGAGCCGTTCTTCCAGGGTAAGAACGTGAACGTGGTGCTGCCGATGGGCGGCCAGGCCAGCTACTACACCGACTGGGTGTCCGACGATCCGCGCTTCGGCCGCTACAAGTGGGAAACCTTTCTGACGCAGGAACTTCCGCCGATCATCGACGGGCATTTCGCCGGTAACGGCGTGAATGCCATCGGCGGCCTGTCCATGGGCGGCATCGCGGCGTTCGTGCTGGCGGTGCGGCATCCGGAGATGTACCGGGCGGTGGCGGGCTACAGCGCCTGCCCGGACACCACCATCGCGCAGGGCGCCATGATGTTCTCGGTGGCCAATCGCGGCGGGAATCCGCTGAACATGTGGGGCGCGCCGGGCGGTCCGGCCTGGACCGGCCACAATCCGGCGGTGCTGACCGACGCGTTGCGCGGCAAGACCATCTTCCTGTCCACCGGCACCGGCCTGCCCGGTCCGCACGAGCTGGAGATCAAGCCGCAGTTGCCGGAGAACATCTTCTTCGGCGGGCCGATCGAGTTCGGGGTGGACGCCTGTGTCACCGCGTTCGAACAGCGGTTGCGTTCGTTGAACATTCCGGCGCGGGTGGAACATTCACCGGTGGGCACGCATTCGTGGTCGTACTGGCAGGACACGCTGCACAATTCCTGGCCGACCATCAGCGGGGCGATAGGGGCCTGAACAATTTCCCTGCCCGGGATCGAACGGCGTTGCGCCCGGCTCGCTTCGAACCGGGCACGGTCGAATCAGGCTCCGGGCCGGTTGAATTCGCCGTCCTTGGCGCCGGCGACGAAGGCCTCCCACTCGCCCGGGGTGAAGATCAGCACCGGGCCGTCCGGATTCCGGGAATCCCGTAATCCGATGTTTCCACTGGCCAGGAAGGCGATCTCGACGCCGTCGGCGCTGTCGTCCCCGCGCCGCCACACCACGTCGGCTTCGATCACGCGGTTCTTCGCTTCCACTGTCGCCTCCCCTGTACGCAGACCAGCAGGACTGGTCGGTGATGTAGATCGCACTCATCATGCCAGTGTTTGTGAAGGGTTCGGATCGGATATTCCATCTTCTGTCAGCGGAAGGAGGTATGTGGTGCGCACGCCATGGTCCCCGCAACGCGCCGCCCCGGTCTCCGACAGCTGTGCGGTGGTTCCCGAGCGGTTCTCGACGGAATTGGCCCACAGCATCCTGCGGATCCACCGCAGTTGCCCCACCGATCAATGCGCTCGCCGGAAGGCGGCCGTTTTCTACCTGTACGAGCAGCGCGTGACGGCCCTGCCGAGGCAGCGTCGCGCCCGTTGACCCCCGCCGCGGGGGTTCCCCACTAAGTTGGTCCCATGGCTTTGGACAGTGGGAGCACGACGTCAATCAGCGGCGCGGTGGTGGCGCCGATCGCCAAGCGGGTGCCGACGGAGCGCGTGCACCACGGGGACGTCGTCATCGAAGAGTACGAGTGGCTGCGGGACAAGGAGAATCCCGAGGTCATCGCGTATCTGGAGGCGGAGAACGCCTACACCGAGGCGCAGACCGCGAAGCTGGGCCCGCTCCGGGAGAAGATCTTCGAGGAGATCAAGGGGCGGACCCAGGAGACCGACCTGTCGCTGCCCACCCGCATGGGCGACTACTGGTACTACTCGCGCACCTTCGAGGGCAAGCAGCACGGTGTGCACTGCCGCTGCCCGATCGCCGACTCGGACGACTGGAACCCGCCCAAGCTGGAGGCCGACGTCGAGATCCCGGGCGAGGAGATCGTGCTCGACTCCAACGAGCTGGCCGAGGGCCACGACTTCTTCGCGCTCGGCGCGTACTCGCTGAGCCACGCCGGTGACATGCTCGCCTACTCGGCCGACACCCTCGGCAATGAGCGGTACACGCTGCGCATCAAGAACCTGCGCACCGGTGAACTGCTGGCCGATGAGATTCCGAACATCGCGCCCGGCGCGACCTGGTCGCTGGATGGCACCCACGTCTTCTATCAGACCCTCGACGACTCCTGGCGGCCCGACAGCGTGTGGCGGCACCGGCTGGGCACCGAGCAGTCCGCCGACGTCCGGGTCTTCCACGAGCCGGACGAGAGCTTCTGGGTCAGCATCGGCGCCACCCGCTCGGAGAAGTTCCTGGTCATCATGACCGGTTCCAAGATCACCACCGAGAACTGGATCCTGGAGGCGGACAACCCCGAGGGCGAGTTCCGGGTGCTCATCCCGCGCCGCGAGGGTGTGGAGTACTCGGCCGAGCACGCCGTCATCGGCGGCGAGGACAAGCTGCTCATCCTGCACAACGACGTGGTGGACGGCGCGAAGGCCGTCAACTTCGTGCTGGCCGAGGCCCCGCTGGCCGAGCCCGCCGCCATGAAGATCCTGATCCCGCACCGCGACGACGTGCGGCTCGAGGACATCGACGCCTTCGCCGACAAGCTGGTGCTGAGCTACCGCCGCGAGGCGCTGCCCCGGGTCGCGGTGTGGCCGCTGACCGCCGACGGCTACGGCGAGCTGAAGGACATCGACTTCGACCTGGCGCTGTTCTCGGCCGGGCTGAGCGCGAACCCGGAGTGGGAGCAGCCCATGCTGCGCATCGGGCTCACCTCCTTCATCACCCCGACCCAGGTGTTCGACTACGTGCCCGAGACCGGTGAACTGCTGCTGCGCAAGGAGCAGGTGGTGCTCGGCGGCTACGACGCCGAAGAGTATGTGCAGCACCGGGATTGGGCGGTGGCCGCCGACGGCACCCGGGTGCCGATCTCGCTGGTGATGCGGAAGGACGCGGTGGCGGAGCCGAAGCCGTTGCTGCTCTACGGGTACGGCTCCTACGAGGCGGCCATCGACCCGTACTTCTCGGTGGCGCGGCTGTCGCTGCTGGACCGCGGCATGGTGTTCGCGGTGGCGCACGTGCGCGGCGGCGGCGAGATGGGCCGGCTCTGGTACGAGCACGGCAAGACCCTCACCAAGAAGAACACCTTCACCGACTTCGTCTCCGTCGCACGGCATCTGGTGGATTCCGGGGTGACCGCGCCGGACCGCATGGTGGCCGACGGCGGCAGCGCGGGCGGCCTGCTCATGGGCGCGGTGGCGAACCTCGCCCCCGAACTGTTCGCGGGCATCCTGTCCAACGTGCCGTTCGTGGACCCGCTGACCTCCATCCTCGACCCCTCCCTGCCGCTCACCGTCACCGAGTGGGACGAGTGGGGAAACCCGTTGGAGGACAAGGAAGTCTACGAGTACATGAAGTCCTACTCGCCGTACGAGAACGTCACGGCCCAGGACTACCCGGCGATCCTCGCCATCACCGGTCTCAACGACACCCGCGTGCTCTACGTCGAGCCCGCCAAGTGGGTGGCCAAGCTCCGCGCCACCAAGACCGGCGACTCGCAGCTGCTGCTGAAGACCGAGATGAGCGCCGGCCACGGCGGCGTCAGCGGCCGCTACGAGAAGTGGAAGGAAGTCGCCTTCGAGTTCGCCTGGGTGCTGGACACCGTGGGCGCGGCGGGCGCGTAGTCACGGGAGTTCGGCCGTGGGGACGGCGGCCTGGGCGCTGTGGGTGAACCCGCCCGCCTCCTCACGGGTGAGCGAGGTCTTCAGCGGGTGCCGGTCCAGGATCTTCATGCCGCGGGCGAGGTCGGCCAGCAGCAGGTCGGCCATGTCGCGGGTGAAGCCGTGCCGCAGCACCGCCCGCATGATGGTCTCGTCCTGGCGGTCGGCGGGCAGCGGATAGGCGGCGATCAGCCAGCCGCGGGTGCGCAGCCGGTCGGACAGGTCGTAGAGGTTGAGTGTCGACTTGCCCGCCACCTTCCAGGAGACGGCGGTGATGCCGCGGTACGGGTCGCAGTCGTGGATGAGCTCGAACGGCCCGGCTTCGGCCAGCCCCTTGGCCAGATGCTGTCCGGCCTTGTAGATGGCGTGCTGCACATTGCGGTAGCCGATCCGGCCGAGCCGGATGAAGTCGTAGTACTGGGTGATGGCCTGCCCGCCGGGCCGGGAGAAGTTCAGGTTGAAGGTGGGCATGTTGCCGCCGAGATAGTCGACGTTGAAGATGAGCTCCTCGGGCAGATCCTCCTTGGTGCGCCAGACGGCCCAGCCAGCGCCCAGCGGGGCGAGCCCGGTCTTGTGTCCGGAGGCGTTGATGGACTTCACACGCGGAAGCCGGAAATCCCAGCGGATCTCGGGTGCGCAGAAGGGCGCGAGGAAGCCGCCGCTGGCCGCGTCGACGTGGATCGGGATGTCGAGACCGGCCTCGTCCTGCAGTTCGTCGAGGGCCTTGCTGATGCCCTCGACGTCCTCGAACAGGCCGGTGAAGGTCTGGCCGAAGGTGGGCACCACCATGATGGTGTTCTCGTCGCAGTGGGCGGCGACGTCGTCGGGGTGCATGGTGTAGCGCTCGCCGCGCAGCGGGACCTGCCGGATCCCGACGTCGAAGTAGCGGGCGAATTTCTCCCAGCACACCTGCACCGGCCCGCACACGAAGTTGGGGACACCGGTGCCGCCGCGCTTGCGCCAGCGGAACTTGGCGGCCAGTCCGCCCAGCATGGCGGCCTCACTGGAACCGGTGGTGGAGGTGCCGAGGGTGCCCATCGGGTCGGGGGAGCTCCACAGGTCGGCGAGCATGTGCACGCAGCGCTGCTCGAGTTCGGCGGTCTGGGGGTATTCGTCCTTGTCGACGATGTTCTTGTCGAGGCATTCGCTCATCAGCCGCCGGGCCTGGTCGTCGACCCAAGTGGTGCAGAAGGTGGCCAGGTTCATCCGGGCGACGCCGTCGAGCAGCAGTTCGTCGTGCACGATCTGGTAGGCGACCTGGGGGAACGTCTCGTGTTCGGGGAAGCCCCGGTGGGGTGCGGCGCGTTTGATGCCGGGCATCGCGTAGACGTCGTCCGGTTCGGGACTGCCGGTCATCAGGGGCTCCGATCTCGCGCACGCAGAGGTTTGCCGTATCGATGGTAGCCAGCTCTGCTCATCGAAACTGGTTCTGCAAGCTACCGTTTCGTAATCGAGAGATAGTTGCTGAAAGGTTACTATTCAGCATGGCGGCGAGGAACGGTTCGGTGGAGTGACTGGAAGGGACCAGTGATGACCGGCACGGTGACCAAGGGGGCCACGGCTTCCAACGGGTTGTACGTGGCGATCGTCATCATCACCATCTACTGGGCGGCGGTGTTCGTGTCCTCGCGGGGCGCCAAAACCGTTGCGGGACTGTCGAGTATGGAGCTGATCATCGGGACCCTGATACCGGGCGCGCTGCTGGTGTTGCTCGGGTTCGTATTCCTCGGGCAGGGCAATCCGTCCGCCGCGCCGATGGACACCGGGCACCTGTTCCCGGTCTGGACCGGTCTGGCCAGCCTGGTGCTCATCGTCAACGTCGGCGACCTGAAGACTGGTGACACGGTCGATTCCGACGACCACCACTGACCACGGGAGGACGCCCATGACCAGTACCGTTGAAACCGAGGACGATTCGACCACGGCCGCCCTGCGCGCGGCCGTGCGGGAACTCATGCCGCAGGCGAAAAGCGATCTCGCCCAGCTCGTCTCGTTCAAGTCGGTGTACGACGCCCGGCAGTTCCCGATCGAGGAATGCGAGAAGACCGCGAAGTGGGTGGCCGACGCCTTCCGGGCGGAGGGCCTCACCGATGTCGGACTGCACGAGACGCCCGACGGCAGCAAGGCCGTGGTCGCGCGCAGTGAGACCCCCGCGGGCGCGCCGACGATCATGCTGTACTGCCACTACGACGTGCAGCCGCCGCTCGACGACGCCGCCTGGCAGACCCCGGTCTGGCAGCTCACCGAGAAGAACGGCCGCTGGTACGGGCGCGGCGCGGCCGACTGCAAGGGCAATATCGTCATGCATCTGACCGCGCTGCGGGCGCTGCGCAAGGTGTACGGCGACGACTTCCCGGTCGGGCTGGTGCTGGTGTCGGAGGGCTCCGAGGAGCAGGGCACCGGCGGCCTGGAGGAGTTCGTGCCCGGCAATGCCGACCTGCTGCGCGCCGACACCCTGCTGATCTGCGACTGCGGCAACTTCGCGGTCGGCGTCCCCACCTTCACCCAGACCCTGCGCGGCAATGTGAACGTGGTCGTCACCGTCGAAACCCTGTCCGGCCCCATGCATTCCGGCATGTTCGGCGGTCCGGCGCCGGATGCGCTGGCCGCCATGATCCACCTGCTGGCCACGCTGCGCGACGCGGACGGCAACACCACCGTCGACGGCCTGCGCAATGACCAGGTGTGGGAGGGTCACGACTACCCGGAGGCCCAATTCCGTTCCGACGCCGATGTTCTCGACGGTGTCGACCTGCTCGGCAGCGGCGGGGTGGCCGACATGCTGTGGGCGCGACCGGCGCTGACCGTGCTCGGCATGGACGTCCCGGCCGTGGTCGGCTCCTCGGCGGCCATCCAGCCCAAGACCCGGGCGCGGCTCAACCTGCGGATCCCGCCGGGCACCAAGCCGGACGAGGCGCTGAAAGCTCTGACCGCGCACCTGAAGTCGCATGCGCCGTGGCACGTGAAGGTGACCGTCGAGACCGAGGCCACCGGCTCGCCGTTCGTCGGCAGCACCGACGGCCCGGCCAGGCAGGCCATGTCGTCGGCCATGGAGGCCGCCTACGGCCGGCCGGCCACCACCGAGGGACAGGGCGGCTCGATCCCGCTGTGCAATGTCTTCGCCGACACCTATCCGGAGGCCGAGATCATGCTCATGGGCGTCGAGGAGCCCAAGTGCCTGATCCACGCGCCGAACGAGAGCGTCGATCCGACGGAGATCGAGAACATGGCCCTCGCCGAGGCGCTCTTCCTGGCTTCCTACCGCTGAGGCAGGTCAGCGGCAATTTTTTCGCGTTCCGCCGTGCGGGTGCTCGAGTCGGTGAACACTGAACTGGTCATTTCGGTCAGAGAAGGGAAGGTTCGCCGACTCGAGGGAGCCAGCATGAAGCACGGCAGAACCCCGGCCACCACGGCCGCGTTCCTCACCACCGTCACACTGTCATCGCTGTTCATCACCTCCGGCACCACCACGGCCGCCCCGGAAGACGTCACCGTCACCGCGAGCCTGGCCGACAGAACCGCCTCGATCACACTCGACAACGGCAGCTTCGCCGTCGAGAACGGCACTCTCGTCATCCGCGAGCCGGGCGGGCAGGTCGTCCGCACCCTCGCGCTGTACTACAAGATCGACGACCTCCGGTACCCGATCCGGGCCCTGGTCTCGGACCAGTCGGTCGAGCTGACCCCGGAATCCGATCCCGGCCAGGCCACCCTCGACCCCGCCCCCGGCGCCCTGCCGTTGCCCGACACCCAGCAGCAGCAACAGGACAGGTTCAACACCACCGTCGCGCAGGGCGCGGCCATCGGCGCGCTCGCCGGCGGCATCCCGGGGGCGGCGGCGGGCTGTGTCCTCGGCGCGGGACCGGGCGCGGGCGTCGGAGCCATCGCGGGCGGCGTGCTCGGGTTCATCGCGGGCATCATCGCGGCCGCGCTGCTGGCGCCGGTCATCGTCTCCGGTGAGATGGTGCTGGCGCCCGGATTCGCGGCGGCCGGTGCGGCGCTCGGCGTCGCGGGCGGCGCGATCACCGGCACCATCGGCGGCTGCACCCTGGGCGCGGCCATCATCGGCGGCGCGAGCGCCCTGGTCGGCGCTCTGGTGGGCGCCGGGGTCGGCGCGGCGGTCGCGCAGTTCACCACGAATCCGCCTCCGCCACAGTAGTTTCCACGAACTCGCGCCGCCGGGCGGTGGCCGCTCCCGCCCGGTGGCGCGGAATCAGAATTCGGCGTTGTCCTCGGGTTCCACGACCCGGAATTCGGTATTGGCCGGACCCATTTCGGCCAGCCGACCGAAATAGATCCCCTGTGCCGCGGGCTCGATGATCCCGTAGTGGATGGGGAAGGCGATGCGGGGATTTACCGCCCGCAGGTAATCGATGGCCTCGCTGATACGCATCCACGGTGCGACGGCGGGAATGGCGAGAACACCGACGGGTGTCGGCGGAACCCACAGTGAATCACCGGGGTGGACGAGTTGGGACGGATCTTCCGCGGTGCCCAGTTGGAAGACAGTGTTGTCTATTACCGGGATCTCCGGGTGGATGACCGCGTGCCGGCCACCGCCGCCGGTAATTTGGACGTCACCGACTTTCAGTACATTTCCGGCATGGACCGCCTCCCAGGGCTCACCCCGCTGTAGCGCGGTCTGCGGGTCCGACAACAACCTGGCCTGCGGATTCGCCTCGATCAGGGCCCCGATTCGGTTCGAGTCGATGTGGTCGGGGTGCTGATGGGTGACCGCGATCGCGTCCAATCCGGTGATGCCCTCGAATCCGTGCGAGAAATTGCCCGGATCGAATAGGATCTTTGCGCCGTTCAGTTCCACCAGAATGCAGGAATGTCCGAAATGGGCTATACGCATGGGACAACGGTAGCCCCGCACCGGCCTGGCACGCTCCGTCAGTCGCCCCGGGTCGCGGCGGACCCGGCTGTGGCGCAGGCCACGGACGGTCAGCCCCGGCGCGGCCCGCGCCGCCCACGCCAACTACGCTGATCAGCGATACCCCCCGCTCGGCCTGGCATGCCCGGACCGAGCGCCGCCCCACCAGCTGAGGAGCAACGCGTGGCACGTGTCGTGGTCGAGGTGATGCCGAAGGCCGAGATCCTGGATCCGCAGGGACAGGCCATCGTCGGAGCGCTGGGGCGTCTCGGGCACCCCGGGATCTCGGATGTGCGGCAGGGCAAGCGATTCGAGCTGGACGTCGCCGACGACGTCAGCGACGCCGATCTCGAGCAGATCGCCGAAACGCTGCTGGCCAACGTCGTGATCGAGGACTGGAAGGTCGTCCGGCTGTGAGCGCCCGCATCGGTGTCATCACCTTCCCGGGCACGCTCGACGACGTCGACGCCGCCCGGGCCGTGAAACTGGCCGGATCCGAGCCCGTTTCGCTGTGGCACGCCGATGCCGACCTCGAGCAGGTCGACGCGGTCGTCGTGCCCGGCGGGTTCTCCTACGGCGACTACCTGCGCGCGGGCGCCATCGCCTCGATGGCCCCCGTCATGGGCGAGGTCATCAAGGCCGCCGAGCAGGGCATGCCGATCCTGGGCATCTGCAACGGCTTCCAGATCCTGTGCGAGGCGGGCCTGCTGCCGGGCGCGCTGACCCGCAACGAGGGCCTGCACTTCGTCTGCCGCGATCAGTGGCTGACCGTCGAGCAGACCGACACCGCCTGGACCACCCGCTACGAGCCGGGCGCCCAGATCCTCATCCCCGTCAAGAACGCCGAGGGCCGCTTCCAGGCGTCCGCGGAGGTGCTCGACGAGCTCGAGGGCGAGGGCCGCGTGGTCTTCCGCTACGCGGGCGGCAACCCCAACGGGTCGCAGCGCGACATCGCGGGCATCACCTCCGCGAACCGTCGCATCGTCGGCCTGATGCCGCACCCCGAGCACGCCACCGAGCCGCTCACCGGCCCCAGCGACGACGGCCTGGGCCTGTTCCTGTCCGTGCTGGACAGCCTGGTCTCCGCGTAATCACGCGCACAAGCGAATAACTAGATCCTGTCGAGGATCTCGAAGTCGATACCGCCCGCCCTGGCCAGCCAGGTCGGGCGGATCGCTTGTCGGCCCTCGAATCCGAGCTCGCCCCACGGGGTTTCGATGACCGGACGGTCCGCGATCGCGGACTGGATCCGCCGCACGTCCAGGGAACCGGCCAGCTCCGCCATGCCGCGCAGGGTGTGGATGGCCTCGTAACTGGTGTTGCTGAAGTTCGTCAGGGAGGGCGCGAAGCCCCCGTGTAGTCGGCGGTAGCGGTTCTGCCGCTCCCGGTCGTGCGGGCCGTTCACGAAGAATCCGGACGGCACGAACAGATTGTGGTTCGCGCCGCCGCCCGCGGCCAGCAGCACGTTCTCGTCCACCGCCGGACTCACCCGGACCTGCTGCGCGGTCCGGCCGGCGCGGGTGAACTGCACATTGAAGCGGGCCACGTCCGCGCCCACCAGCAGCACGATCACGCCGTCCGCCCGATCCAGCCGCGGATCGTCGAGGAAGTCCCGGAAATCGTGGGTGTTCATGGGCACGAACACCTCCAGCGGGATCAGCTCCGGATCCCTGAGCGCGGCCCGCACCGCCGCCGCCGTGCGCCGCGGCCACACGTAGTCGTTGCCGATGATCGCCCAGCGGCGCGCGTCGCAGGAGCGGCGCAGCCAGTCCAGGGCGGGCAGGATCTGATGCTGCGGGTCCGCGCCGATCATGAACAGGCCCGCGGGGGCCGATGCCGAATCCATGCCCTCGTGATCGGTGGCGAACAGATACGGCACCCGCCCCGCGGTCACCTGCTCCACCGCCCGCCGCACCGCCGAGGTGTGCCATCCCGTGACAGCCCGCACCAGGCCGGTGGCCAGCAGCGCGGACACCTCCGCCGCCACCACGGGCGGTTCCCGGCCCCCGTCTATGTGGGTGACGCGCAATTCTCTTCCCAGAATTCCGGAACCGGAGTTGATTTCTTCCAACGCCAGAGAAATGGCCGCCTCACAGGACGGTCCGAAGATACCGCCGGGACCCTGCTGCGGAACTATGTTGATGATCTCGAAGACGTTCTCGGGATTCCCGTCGAACGGGGACATCGGTTACCCTTCCCCTCGTTCAAGCGGTTTTCTGACGGGCGGGAAATATGGCGACAATTCTAGGTGGATTTTCTACCTTGCATGGAGCCCTCCGGGCGGCCGAGCGGAGTTGGCTTCGTCACCTGGACGCCGCGCTGTGCGCGCGGCGGCTGACCGCCGACCAGTGGTGCATGCTCACCAATCTCTCCGGCGACATCGGCATCACCATGAGTGAACTGGCGTCGCGGGCCCAGCTGGCCCCGTCCTCGGCCACCCGGCACGCCGATCACCTGGCCGAGCGCGGACTCATCTTCCGGGTCGCCGCGGCCGACGACCGCCGCCGCATCCTCATCGGATTGAGCCGCCGCGGCGAGGAACTCGTCGCCGAGGTGCGCGCCGAGGAGGCCCGCGCCGAGGCCGAAATGCGCCGCAGTCTCGGCAGCGACGACTACCTCGAGCTGGTCCGTCTGCTGGGCCGCGTCGCCGAAGCCCCACTGCCCGGGTAGCTCCCGGCTGCCCGCCGCGGGCTCGGGGCGGCGGATAAGCTCGAGGCCATGCCTGTTGCCGAGACCACCGCGACCGCCGCCGGCCTGTGTGCATTCATCGATGCCTCCCCGTCGCCGTTCCACGTCTGCCGCACTGTCGCAGCGGAACTCGACGACCACGGCTTCACCCGGCTCTCCGAATCGGCGCCCTGGCCCTCCGGCAGCGCGGGCCGCTACTACGTGGTGCGCGGCGGCTCCCTGGTCGCGTGGGCGGACGGCGGACCCGGCGCGCCCACCGGGCAGGCCACGCCCTTCCGCGTGGTCGGCGCGCACACCGACAGCCCCAACCTCCGGGTGAAGCAGCACCCGGACACCGCGGTCGCGGGCTGGCAGATGGTCGGGCTGGAACCCTACGGCGGCGCCTGGCTCAACTCCTGGCTCGACCGCGACCTCGGCATCTCCGGACGGCTCTCGGTGCGCGACGGAAATCTGGTGCGGGAGCGGCTGATTCGCCTCGACGAACCCCTCCTGCGGGTGCCGCAACTGGCCATCCACCTCTCCGACGACCGGCGCGGGGTGCAGCTGGATCCGCAGCGGCACGTGAACGCGGTGTGGGGGATCGGCGGCGAACCGCGCTCCTTCCTGGCATTCATCGCCGAACGCTCCGGCATCGAGCCCGAGACGGTGCTCGGCTGGGAACTCATGACCCATGATCTGGTGCCGTCCACGCTGATCGGCCGCGACCTCGACCTGGTCAGCGCGCCCCGGCTCGACAATCAGGGCACCTGCTACGCCGGCCTGCGCGCCTTCCTGGCCGCCATCGCCGAACCCGGTGCGGCCGTGCCGGTGCTGGCCATGTTCGACCACGAGGAGGTCGGCAGCCAGTCCGATCGCGGCGCGCAGTCCGACCTGCTGCCCACCGTGCTGGAACGCATCGTGCTCACCCGCGGCGGCGGCCGCGCCGAATACCTGACGGCGCTGGCCGGTTCGATCTGCGCGTCCGGCGACATGGCGCACGCCACCCACCCCAACTACCCGGACCGGCACGAGCCCCTGCACCGCATCGAGGTGAACGGGGGACCGGTGCTCAAGGTCAACCAGAACCTGCGCTACGCCACCGACGCCACCGGCGCGGGCGCCTTCGCGCTGGCCTGCGCGCAGGCCGATGTCCCGCTGCAGCGCTACGTGCACCGGGCCGACCTGCCCTGCGGTTCCACCATCGGGCCGATGACCGCGGCCCGCACCGGCATGCCCACCGTGGATGTCGGCGCGGCCCAGCTGGCCATGCACTCGGCGCGGGAAATGATGGGCGCGGCCGATGTGGCCGCGTACGCGGCGGCGCTCGCGGCCTTCCTGACGCCGGAAGCCGCGCGCTAGCGTCCGGGCGATCGCCGACGCGACAACTGGTCTCGTGACGATCCGGGTAACTCCCGGGGTACCCCCAGAATCGGATCGGCACTCGAGCCGGGTACGGGATGCCGGCTACGACGGCTCTCTGTCGCCCGCTGAAGTCGCGGGGAGGCGGTACCGCAGCGCCGCCACCACGAACACGATCAGCGTGAACAGCACGTAGCTGTTGCCCACGATCTGCTGCCACCAGTTCCAGGTGAGCTCGCGGTCATGGTCGTGCGGGAGCAGCCACATCGGGCCGATCGCGAACATCACCACGGCCGCGCCCACCGCGCCCAGGAACCACGGATTGCGGCGGCCGCGCGAGATCGCGTCGGCGGCCACGATCAGCGCGGGCGCGATCCACACCCAGTGATGCGACCAGGAGACCGGCGAGACCAGCAGCACCGCCGCGGCGTTCACCATCAGCGCGGCCACATTCGAGCCCGCGTCCAGCAGCCGCTTCATCCACAGCGCGGCCAGCGCCACCGCGGCCACCGACAGCACCAGCCAGATCAGCGTGGACATCGAGGTCGAGTAGCCGAGCCGGAACACGAAGCCCTTGATCGACTGATTGCCCGCGTACCAGGGCGGGCCGATGCGGCCGGTGTCGGCCAGCGTGTGGAACCAGTACTCCGGCGAATCGTGCGGGAACAGCACGAAACCGATCGTCATCGCGCCGATGGCGGACACGATGAGTGTGATCGCGCCCTTCCAGTCCTTGCGCAGCAGGAAGTAGAGGAGATAGCCGCCGGGGGTCAGCTTCACCGACACCGCGATGCCGATCAGCATGCCGCGCGGCCAGAAGGTCTTGCGCGCCAGGCAGTCCAGCGCCACCGCGGCCATCAGCACCAGATTGATCTGGCCGAATCCGTAGGTCTGGCGGATCGGTTCCAGCAGCTGCAGCAGCGCGACCGCGCCGATCACGATCGCCAGGCGGGTCTGCCAGGCCAGGGTCGGGCGAATCCGGTCCAGCACCACCCACAGGGTCACGCCCAGCGAGGCGATCGACACCGCCAGCACCGCCCATTCGGCGACAGCCAGTGGCATCAGGGCCAGCGGCGCGAAGAACAACGCGGCCAGCGGGGGATAGGTGAACGGCAGTCCGAGTCCGTAGACCGGCGGCATCGGGCCGTACAGATCCTTGCCGTCGAGCCAGGCCCGCGCACCGTTGCGGTACACCTGCAGGTCGATGTATCCGTGCCAGAGCTTGGCCTGATAGCTGATGAAAGCGGACACCGCGAACAGTGCGACCGCGACGAGGAGCAGCTCTCCCTGCCGCCGAGTCAGCCCTGCAGGCGTGGTCACGGGTTGTTCGGTCGGATCCGCGACCCCGGATCGATCGTTCACCGCCACAGAGTAACGGGTGGCCGCTCTCGCCCCGGGCAGCGGTCCAAGGGCCTGAAAGTGGCAGTGGTCACAGATGTGGCCGAGTTGTTCTCGTCCGTCGAGGCGACAACTGATTTCGTGCCGATGCGGGTAACTCCCTGGGAACGCCCAGAATCGGTTCGGTAATCGACCGCAGGTCCGCATGCGGGACCGGTTACGGGTCGTTCGCCGGGCGCCGAAGTCTCAGGGAGGCGGAGGAGGCGGCGTCAAGCGCGGAAAACCCAGGCAATAGACTCGGTTCGTATCTCGCCGACATCCAGCAACGCGGGCATTCGCTTCCGACCTGCCCGGCCGAAAGGACTCTGGTATTCCCGTGACCAGCCACGTCGATACCGTCAGCAACGCCGCGGCCACCTCGGACCACCCGCAGCCCTACAAGGAACTCGGCCTCAAGGACGACGAGTACGCCCGGATCAAGGAGATCCTCGGGCGCCGTCCCACCGATGCCGAACTCGCCATGTATTCGGTGATGTGGTCGGAGCACTGCTCCTACAAGTCCTCCAAGGTGCACCTGCGCTACTTCGGTGAGACCACCACCGACGAGATGAAGAAGTCGATGCTCGCGGGCATCGGCGAGAACGCCGGCGTGGTCGACATCGGCGACGGCTGGGCGGTCACCTTCAAGGTCGAATCGCACAACCACCCCTCCTACGTGGAGCCCTACCAGGGCGCGGCCACCGGCGTCGGCGGCATCGTGCGCGACATCATGGCCATGGGCGCGCGCCCGATCGCGGTGATGGACCAGCTGCGCTTCGGTGCGGCCGACCACCCCGACACCCGGCGCGTGGTCGACGGCGTCGTCCGCGGCGTCGGCGGCTACGGCAATTCGCTGGGCCTGCCCAACGTGGGCGGCGAGACCGTGTTCGACTCGTCGTACCAGGGCAACCCGCTCGTCAACGCGCTGTGCGCGGGCGTCATGCGGGTCGAGGACCTGCACCTGGCCTTCGCCTCCGGCCAGGGCAACAAGATCATCCTGTTCGGCGCGCGCACCGGCCTGGACGGCATCGGCGGCGTGTCCGTGCTCGCCTCGGACACCTTCTCCGGCGACGAATCCGGCTCCGGCCGCAAGAAGCTCCCTAGCGTCCAGGTCGGCGACCCGTTCGCCGAGAAGGTCCTCATCGAGTGCTGTCTCGAGCTGTACCACGCCGGACTCGTGGTCGGCATCCAGGACCTCGGCGGCGCCGGCCTGTCCTGCGCCACCTCCGAACTGGCCGCGGCCGGTGACGGCGGCATGCTGGTCGACCTCGACCAGGTCCCGCTGCGCGCCGCCGGCATGACCGCCGCCGAGATCCTGTCGAGCGAATCGCAGGAGCGCATGTGCGCGGTCGTCACCCCCGAGAACGTGGACGCCTTCATGGCCGTCTGCAAGAAGTGGGACGTCAACGCCAATGTCATCGGTGAGGTCACCGACGGCGACCGCCTGGTCATCACCTGGCACGGCGAGACCGTCGTCGACGTGCCGCCGCGCACCGTCGCCCACCAGGGCCCGGTCTACGAGCGCCCGGTGCAGCGGCCCGCGGATCAGGATGCGCTGAACGCGGATTCGGCCTCGCGTCTGAACCGCCCGCAGACCGGCGACGAACTGCGCGCCACCCTGATGACGATGCTGGCCAGCCCGCAGCTGTGCTCGCGCAAGTGGATCACCGAGCAGTACGACCGCTACGTGCGCGGCAACACCGTGCTCGCCGAGCACGCCGACGCCGGCGTCATCCGCATCGACGAGGAGTCCGGCCGCGGCATCGCCCTGGCCACCGACGCCTCCGGCCGCTACACCAAGCTGGACCCGTACACCGGCGCGCAGCTGGCGCTGGCCGAGGCCTTCCGCAATGTCGCCGTCACCGGCGCCGTCCCGAAGGCCGTCACCAACTGCCTCAACTTCGGTTCGCCGGAGGACCCGGGCGTCATGTGGCAGTTCCAGCAGGCCGTGCGCGGCCTCGCGGACGGCTGTGCGGCACTGGGCATTCCGGTCACCGGCGGCAATGTGTCCTTCTACAACCAGACCGGCCAGACCGCCATCCTGCCGACCCCCGTGGTCGGCGTGCTCGGCGTCATCGACGATGTGCACCGCCGCATCCCGACCGGCCTGGGCACCGAGCCCGGCGAGACCCTGATCCTGCTCGGCGAGACCCGCGACGAGCTCGACGGCTCCATCTGGGCGCAGGTCGAGCACGACCACCTCGGCGGCCTGCCCCCGAAGGTCGACTTCGCCCGCGAGCAGCTGATCTCCGAGATCCTGGTCTCCGGCTCCCGCGACGGCATGGTCTCCGCCGCCCACGACGTCTCCGAAGGCGGCCTGATCCAGACCGTCGTCGAGGCCGCCCTGGCCGGCGAAACCGCCTGCCGCATCATCCTTCCCGAGGGCGCCGACCCGTTCGTCACCCTCTTCTCCGAGTCCGCCGGCCGCGTCCTGGTCGCCGTCCCCCGCTCGGAGGAGACCCGCTTCACCAAGATGTGCGACGCCCGCGGCCTGCCGTGGGTCCGCATCGGCGTCGTCGACGACGGCTCCGACTCCGTCGAGGTCCAGGGCCTGTTCAAGGCCACCCTCGACGAGCTCCGCGCCGCCCACGAGGGCACCCTCCCCGCCCTCTTCGGCAACGCCGACCACTGAGCGGTCGCCTGCGGCGCTGAACCGAAGCGGCCACACAGCCGTAGGAATGATCGAGAGCCCGCCCGGTTCGTCCGGGCGGGCTCTCGCCATCTACGGTCGTGGCCCGTGGCGGCGCGGAACGCATGTTGCGCTTTGTGATCTCCCGCCGATATCAGACCTGTCGGTGCTCGGGCGATTCCCGTGCGCCCTCGACGCATGAACATCGGCTGCAAAGGAATCGAACACCACCATGGCCCCGCCGGTCGTCTTCACCAGCAACTATTCCGACATGTCGAACGACGAGGGCTTCCAGTGGGACTTCCACTGCGACCGCTGCAGAACCGTCTACCAGTCCGCGTTCCAGCAGAACTATCTCTCGCGAGGCCGGGGCCTGCTGCGCGTGCTGCGGGACCTGTTCGGTGACCGTTTCAGCATGCTGAACAAGGCATCCTCGGCCGCCGACAGCTACTCCAACAGCTGGGGTAGCTCGTCCTCCAGCACCAAGGACAAGGCCTTCGCCGCCGCCCTCAGGGAAGTGGAGCCGAACTTCCGGCTGTGTGGCGGCTGCGGTTCCTGGATGTGCGCACGCAACTGCTGGAACGAGCAGGTGGGGCAGTGTACGAGTTGCTCACCCCTGGTCCAGCACGAGATCGCGCGGGCCCAGGCCGCCGCCCGCGGCGAACAGATCCAGGAAGCTGCGCGGCGTCAGGACTGGGCCCAGCAGCACGACATCTCGACCCCCGCCCGCGTGCTGTGCCCGACCTGCGGTTCCAACACCACCGGCGGCCGGTTCTGCGGAGCCTGCGGCGGCAGCTTGGACCTGCGTTCGGGCTGTCGCGGCTGTGGGCATCAGATCCCGGTGGGGTCGGCGTTCTGCTCGAATTGCGGACAAGGTCAATAGCATTCGCCGGGCACCCGAGCGGGGTCCATTCAGTTGATCTTGAAAGGATCGTGCTCGGCCATCAGCTTCTCCATCCGGGCCTCGTCGATGCGCTGATGCACCTTCGACGATTCATGCTGGTCGCGAATGACTTTCGCCAGCGTGAAGCTGCTGCTGACCAGGAACAGCATGGCCATCAGGAGGAAGCCGCGCTGCCAGATGTCGAGGGGGAGGTAGGCGATGCCGATGATCAAGGCGCAGAAGCTGATTCCGAAGGCGATCGCGGCCTGCGCCAGAAACGCCGTGGTGGACTTGGTCTGTGCGCTGGGGTTGCTCATGAATCCGAGTGTGGCTGTCGCGCCGTCGAATCGACCGAGTAGATCTACTCGAGCGGGCTCGGTAGAAGCCGTGTCCGACACGCCCGGGTGATGGCCCCTCTCACACGTGGGGCTCCCCGGATTCGGGCCAGTTGCGTCCATACTTGACGGGTGCTGGACTCCGCCGACGCCCTGACCCGGTTGCGCACGCGCGCCGCCGTGGTCGCACGGCGGGCGGAGGACATCGTCGACCTCAATCACACGGGGTTGGTGGTGGCGACCATCTTCTTCGCGTGGTCGGTGACACCCTCGCTGGTGCCGCGGGATTGGTTGTTCCAGGGCCTGATCTCGGGGCTCAACGCCGCCATCGGGTACGGCGTCGGATGTGTTCTGCAATGGGCGTTCCTGCGGTGGGCGCGGCCACGGATTCCGGTCGAGACCCCGCCCGAATGGGTGCGTTACCTGGTGAAGGTCGCGGTGGCCGTGGCGTGCGCCCTGGTGGCCGCCTACATGCTGGTGCTGTCGGCGGACTGGCAGCGCGAGATCACCAGCCTCATGAACATGGAGGGCACCACCCGCGCCGCGTATCTGCGGACAGGCGGGCTGAGCGTGGCGGTCGGCGCGCTCGTGGTCGCCGTGTATCGGACGCTGCGGGAGGCGGTGCGGTTCCTGGCTCGGCTGCTCAGCCGGTGGGTGAAGGTGCCGCCCGCGCTGGCGCCCGCCATCGGGGCGCTGCTGCTGACCGTGCTGATCGTGACCCTGTTCAACGGTGTCGCCACCCGGGCCTTCTTCGCGGTCGCGAACTCGGCGTTCAGTGTGCGCAATGACAAGATGAGCGACTTCGCGGTGCAGCCGACGAAGCCGGAGCGTTCCGGGAGTCCGGCCTCGCTGGCCAAGTGGGAGACGCTGGGGTCGGAGGGGCGGTGGTTCGTCTCGCACGGACCCGATCCGGTATTGATCAGCGCCGTCACCGGAAAGCCCGCGCGCGAACCGATTCGGGTGTACGTGGGACTGAAATCGGCGACCCAGGACCTGCGCGAGGAGGACATGGCGGTCGCCGAACTCGAGCGCACCGGGGCCTTCGACCGCAAGGTGCTGGTGCTGGCCACCACCACCGGGACCGGTTGGGTGAACGGGGAGGCGGCCGCCGCGCTCGAATACATGTGGGGCGGCGACACCGCGATCGTGGCCTCGCAGTACTCGTATCTGCCGAGCGTGCTGTCGTTCCTGGCGGACCGCGAGAAGGTCGCGGCCAACGGGCGCACCATGTTCGACGCGGTGTACCGAGCCTGGTCGCAACGGCCGGCCGACCATCGGCCCAAGCTGCTCGTGTACGGCGAGAGCCTCGGCTCGCAGGGCTCCGAGTCCGCCTTCGACGGGCTCGCCGATCTGCGCTCCAAGGTCGACGGCGCGCTGTGGGTGGGGCCGCCCAACTCGAATCGACTGTGGCGGCAATTCGTTCAACGCCGCGACCTGGGCACCCGCGAAGTGGACCCGATCTACGCCGACGGGCTGGTGGTCCGCTTCGCCGCCACCGCGGAGGATTTGAACCGGCCCTCGCCGGAGTGGCGCAAGCCGCGCATCGCCTACCTGCAGCATCCGTCCGACCCCATCGTGTGGTGGTCGTCGGATCTCATCTTCTCCCAACCGGATTGGCTGTCCGAACCGCGCGGCGCGGACGTGTCCTCGCAGATGCGGTGGTGGCCGTTCGTCACCTTCTGGCAGGTCGTCGCCGACCTCACCAACGCCCAGGGCGTCAGCGACGGCCACGGCCATCGGTACGGCTCCCTGGTCCTCGACGGCTGGGCCGCCGTCGCCGCGCCGCCGGACTGGACGCCGGTCCTCGGGGAGCGCATTCGCGACCAGATCGAGCTCGCGGAGGCGTACGAGCGGGCGGTCAAGTAGCGTGCGCGCCCGGGCCCGCGCGCTGCTGCATCCGAAAGCCCTGGCCGCCATGGCGATACCGCTGGTCTGGAGCAACTACCTGCTCCCGGCGCTGCGCCTGGACGTGCGCGGCCGCACCGCCGCCAACACCGGTTACGCGCTCGCGTACACCCTCGCCTTTCGGGGGGACCCGAACGTCCTGTCCCGCCGCGGCATCCGGGCCGGAGCCGTCGCCGCGGCCACCGTGCTGTCCGGCTACGCTGCGGCCCTTGTCATTCCGGTCACCCGCCGCCACCTCGCCGGACTCGCCGACCGCGGCCCCGGCGTCTCCACCCTGGAATGGACCGCCCTGCACATTCCCGGCGGCACCGTCCTGACCGAGGAACTCGTCTACCGCTCCACCCTGACGCCGCTGCTGGACCGCACGGCGGGCGAGATCGGAACCGGTGTGGGCGCACTGGTTTTCGGCCTCTCCCACATCCAGCCCGCCCGCGCCGCCGCCGACCCGATCGCCGGCACCGTCGCCCTGACCACGGGGGCGGGTCTGGTGTTCGACCTGCTGCGCCGCCACACCGGCAGTGCCACCGCCCCGGCCCTGCTGCATCTGGCCCTGAATGCGGGCGGAGCCCTCGCCCCTCGACTGGCCCGCCGCCTCGCGCAGTAGCCTCACGGCATGGCGCGACGAGGTGCGGTGGATCCGGCGGAGGTGCGAGCGGCGGTCGCCGCGGTGGGGGAGTGGCTGCGCGACGACTCCGCGCCCGCGCCCGCCCGCACCGAGATCGCGGCGGCCGTCCGCGGCACCGCCCGGGCGCTCGCGGCCGACGCCCCCGGCCACTCGGTCGAGGTGCGGGTTCCGCCCTTCGTCGCCGTCCAATGCATCGAGGGCCCCAGGCACACCCGCGGCAATCCGCCCAATGTTGTCGAAACAGATGCTCGGACTTGGCTGTTGCTGGCGACCGGTCTGCTCGACTTCACCGCCGCGGTGGAATCGGCCGCCCTCACCGCCTCCGGGAGCCGCGCGGGCGAGGTCGCGCGCTGGCTGCCGGTCGTCCCGCTCTGACCGCTACGCCGCCGCGTCCGGCAGGGTCGCGGGCTTGCGCTCCAAGCCCTTCCGGTCGTAGAAGCGCGTGATGAACAAGCCGAACACCACGCCGATGACCAGGCCGAACAGTGCCATCCAGACGCCGCGGGTCAGGCCCGCCTGCCCGTCGCCGAAGAAGTAGAGGATCGAGCGGGTGCCCAGGAACACCTGGTGCATGGGCTCGAACTCGGCCAGCCAGCCGAAGTACTTCGGGGTCGCCTCGATCGGGATGGTCCCGCCCGAGGACGGCAGGCCCAGGATGATGAACACGATCAGGTTGATGATCAGGCCGGCGGTGCCGATCGCGGCCAGCGTCGAGGCGCAGGTGAAGCCGACGGCGGTGATCACCAGCGCGCCGTAGAGGAACAGCAGGAGCGGTCTGTCGATCGGCATGCCGAGCAGCGACGCGATGCCCTCCAACGCCCCCGACACCACCACCGCCATCACCGCGATCGCCGACCACTTGATCAGCAGGGTGCGCACCCGGGAGATGGACGCGCGCGGATAGTGCACGTACCAGGGACCCCACTCGGTCGGCAGGAAGCCGAGGGCGGAGTCGATGAGCTGATGGATGATCATCGCGCCGACCATGCCGACCAGCAGGAGCAGCAGGCTGTAGAAGAAGGCCGTCAGCCCCTCGCCGGAACCGCCCGGGAGCGGCCGGAACTGCTCGGTCACGATCTCCAGCGGCTGTGCCAGCACCAGCCGGGTGGCCGCGGACAGTTCGGTCGGAGGCCCGCCCGGCGGCGGAGTCAGCTGCTTGGTGACCTGATCGGTCAGCTGCTTGCCGACCTCGGAGTTCACCTGGGTGAGAGCTTGCTCGCCGAACTTCTGCACCACCGCGGTCGCGAACGCGCCGGTGCGCGGATTGGTCTGCAGCGTCAGCACCGGCTTGGAGATCTCGCCCGGCACCACGCTGCCGACCCCGAGGATGCCGAGCCGTTTGGAGAAGTCGCTGGGAATGATGATGGTGCCGTACACCCGCGCCGACTGCATCTGCAGCTGCGCCTCGTTGATGCCGAGCACCCGCAGATCGATCTTGTCCGCCGGGACCGCCTCGGTGAGCCCGTCCGCGACCTGATCACCGAAGTTCACGTGCTGGACCTGATCGCCGGTCTTCAGGTCATCTCCGACATCCTGGTTCACCAGAGCGATCGGGAAATCGTGCAGATTCTTCTCCGGGTCCACGACGTAGTCGAGATACATGACCCCCAGCAGCGAGGCCAGCAGCGTGACCACCACGATCGGGAAGGCCCACCGGATCGGGCTCAGATGCCTGCGTCGTGGACCGGTTTCCGCGCGGCCGGTGCTGTCGGTGCTCGCCACCGTCGCACGCTAACAGCAAACCGCCTGCCATCTCCGTTATCCCAACGGCGGGTTGCCTTGCGGTTACCCGTAGAATGGCTCTCGCCCCCAGCCCGCCGAACAGGGAGCAAACGGTGAATCTCCCCGCCTCCGCCACGACCGTTGATCAGGACGAGAACGAACCGCGCGAAGAGTGTGGTGTGTTCGGTGTCTGGGCACCGGGCGAAGATGTGGCAAAGCTCACGTATTACGGACTATACGCATTGCAGCATCGTGGGCAGGAGGCGGCGGGCATCGCGGTCGCCGATGGCTCGCAGGTGCTGGTGTTCAAGGATCTCGGCCTGGTCAGTCAGGTCTTCGACGAACAAACCCTGGCCGCCATGCCCGGCCACGTGGCCGTCGGCCACTGTCGTTACTCCACAACCGGTTCCACCACCTGGGAGAACGCGCAGCCGATCTTCCGCACCACCGCGGTCGGTACCGGAATCGCGTTGGGCCACAACGGAAACCTGGTCAACACCGCCGAATTGAGCGCCCGCGCACGGGAACTCGGGCTGGTCACCGGCCGCTTGGCCGGCGGTATGGCCGCCACCTCCGACTCGGACGTGATGACCGCGCTGCTCGCGCACGCCGCCGCCGACAAGAGCATCGAGCAGGCCGCCATGGAGCTGCTGCCGACCCTGAAGGGCGCGTTCTGCCTCACCTTCATGGACGAGCACACCCTCTACGCCGCTCGCGACCCGCACGGGGTGCGCCCGCTGTGCCTGGGCCGCCTCGACCGCGGCTGGGTGGTCGCCAGCGAGACCGCCGCCCTCGACATCGTGGGCGCCTCGTTCGTCCGCGAGATCGAGCCGGGCGAACTGCTCGCCATCGACGCCGACGGCGTGCGCTCCCTGCGCTTCGCCAACCCCACCCCCAAGGGCTGCGTCTTCGAATTCGTGTACCTGGCCCGCCCCGACTCCACCATCTCGGGCCGCTCGGTGCACGCCACCCGCGTCGACATCGGCCGCCGCCTGGCCGCCGAACACCCCGTCGAGGCCGACCTGGTCATCCCGGTCCCGGAATCCGGCACCCCGGCCGCCGTCGGCTACGCGCAGGGCTCCGGCGTCCCCTACGGCCAGGGCCTGATGAAGAACGCCTACGTGGGCCGCACCTTCATCCAGCCCAGCCAGACCATCCGCCAGCTCGGAATCCGGTTGAAGCTCAACCCGCTTCGCGAGGTGATCCGCGGCAAGCGGCTCATCGTGGTCGACGACTCCATCGTGCGCGGCAACACCCAGCGGGCGTTGATCCGCATGCTGCGGGAGGCGGGCGCCTTGGAGATCCACGTCCGGATCGCCTCCCCGCCGGTCAAGTGGCCCTGCTTCTACGGCATCGACTTCGCCTCGCGCGCGGAGCTGATCGCCAACGGCGCGGGCCCCGACGGCATCGAGGGCGAGAGCCTCGACGACATGGTGGAGGGCGTGCGCCGCTCCATCGGCGCGGACAGCCTCGGCTACATCTCCCTCGACAGCATGGTCGCCGCCACCGAACAGCCGCGCTCGCGGCTGTGCTGCGCCTGCTTCGACGGCGAGTACCCGATCGCGCTGCCGGTGGAAACCGCCATCGGCAAGAACGTGCTCGAGGGCATGCTGTCCGGCACCACCGAAACCGAGCTGCTGGCCGACAACGCCAACGCCTCGGCGCTGAGTCGCCCCTAGCGCTGAGCGCTGAGTGGCCACCGCGCAAGCGGTCTCGGCGCCCGCTCGCGCAATCGCGAACGGGCGCCGTGGCTTTCCCGTGACTACCCGCCCGCACGCATAACGGGTGGACGGTCGCAACGCCGTGCGCCTCCGGTGCGCAACGGTGCTCCTGCTAGCGTGAGCAGGCATCTATCCGACGATTCGGCTTGGAGCTCTCCCCGACAATGACTGAACAGACCCCCAGTGGTGCCGGTGCCTCGTATGCGGCGGCCGGCGTCGATATCGAAGCCGGTGACCGCGCAGTCGAGCTGTTCGCGCCCCTGGCCAAGAAGGCCTCCCGCCCCGAAGTGCAGGGCGGCCTCGGCGGCTTCGCAGGACTGTTCGCACTGAAGGGCGGCTACAAGGAGCCCCTGCTCGCCGCCTCCACCGACGGCGTCGGCACCAAGATCGCGGTCGCGCAGGCGCTCGACAAGCACGACACCGTCGGCCTCGACCTGGTCGCCATGGTCGTCGACGACCTGGTGGTCTGCGGCGCCGAACCGCTGTTCCTGCAGGACTACATCGCCGTCGGCAAGGTGGTCCCGGAACGCGTCGCGCAGATCGTCTCCGGCATCGCCGAGGGCTGCGTCATCGCCGGCTGCGCCCTGCTCGGCGGCGAGACCGCCGAACACCCGGGCCTGATGGGCGTGGACGACTACGACCTGTCCGCCACCGGCGTGGGCGTCGTCGAAGCCGACGCCGTGCTCGGCCCGGACCGCGTCCGCCCCGGCGACGTCGTCATCGGCATGGGCTCCTCGGGTCTGCACTCCAACGGCTACTCGCTGGCCCGCAAGGTGCTGCTCGACATCGACCGCATGTCCCTCACCGGGCACGTCGAGGAATTCGGCCGCACCCTCGGCGAGGAACTGCTCGAGCCGACCAAGATCTACGCCAAGGACTGCCTGGCCCTGATCGCCGAGACCGACGTGCGCACCTTCTGCCACGTGACGGGCGGCGGCCTGGCTCAGAACCTGGCCCGCGTGCTCCCCGCCGGACTCGTCGCCGAGCTCGACCGTGGCACCTGGAACCCGGCCCCCGTCTTCAAGATGATCGCCCAGCGCGGCCGCGTCGAGCGCCTGGAGATGGAGAAGACCTTCAACATGGGCGTCGGCATGGTCGCCGTCGTCGCGCCCGAGGACGCCGACCGCGCGCTGGCCGTCCTCACCGCCCGCCACATCGACTGCTGGACCCTCGGCACGGTGAAGAAGGCCAAGGACGCCGACGCCGCCCGCGTCGCACTGGTGGGCGACCACCCGCGCTTCTAGCAGACAGAGAACGGCCC
>NZ_JBHWHH010000076.1:0-32048 GCF_042732555.1 Nocardia sp. NPDC059764 | reverse complement strand
TTTCGGGACAGGAAATCCGTCACTGCCCCTGCGGGCGGGGCGGCTGCGGCGGGTTCTGCCAGCGCTGGTCCGGCGGTTCCGGCCGGTACTGCGGCTGCACCGGCGGAGTCGGACGCTGGGTGTGCGGCAACTGCTGCGGCGCGACCGTCGGCGGCAGGCTCATCGGCTCGACCGGGGTGCGAGCGTCGGCCTCCGCGGCGCGCACGGCCTGCTGGGTGGCCGGATCGGTGGCCGTGTCGAACCAGTCGGCGACCTCGTCGGAATCGTCCCCGGTCGCGGATTCCGCGCCGTCAGGGGCCGGCTCGTAGCGGAAGACGCCGTCCTCGCCCTGCTTGCCGAAACCGCGCGCGAACCCTTCGAGGGCCTTGCCGAAGTCGCTCGGCACCAGCCACACCTTGTTGGCGTCACCTTTGGCGACCTGCGGCAGAGTCTGCATGTACTGGTAGGCCAGCAGCTCGGGAGTGGGCTTGCCGTTCTTGATGGCGGCGAACACCTTCTCGATGGCCTTGGCCTGGCCCTGCGCCTGGAGATACGCGGCCGCACGCTCACCCTGGGCCCGCAGGATGCGGGACTGCCGCTCACCCTCGGCGGACAGGATCATTCCCTGCTTGGAGCCCTCGGCCGCGAGGATCTGCGCCTGCTTCTGGCCCTCGGCCGTCTTGATCGACGCCTCGCGCTGGCCTTCGGCGGTGAGGATGATGGCGCGCTTCTCGCGGTCGGCCTTCATCTGCTTCTCCATCGATTCCTGAATCGACGGCGGCGGATCGATCGCCTTCAGTTCCACGCGCGACACCCGCAGGCCCCAGCGACCGGTGGCCTCATCGAGGACGCCGCGGAGTTCACCGTTGATCTGATCGCGGGAGGTGAGGGTTTCCTCGAGGGTCATGCCGCCGACCACGTTGCGCAGCGTGGTGATCGTCAACTGTTCAACGGCGGCAATGTAATTGGAGATCTCGTAGACGGCGGCCTGCGGGCTGGTGACCTGGAAATACACCACCGAGTCGATTTGCACGGTCAGGTTGTCCTTGGTGATGACCGGCTGCGGCGGGAAGGACACCACCCGCTCGCGTAGGTCCACCTTGGCGCGCACCCGGTCCGCGAACGGCACCAGGAAGGTCAGCTGCCCGGACACGGTCCGCGAATAGCGGCCCAGCCGCTCGATCACGGCGGCCTCCGCCTGCGGCACCAGCGCCACCGACTTGAAGACCACCACTACGACCAGAAGAATAAGTACGACGGCGACTATCAGTACAGCCATCACTGCCCTTTCATGACGACGGCGTGCGCACCGTCGATCCTCATGACGTACACGGTCGAACCGACGGGATAGGTCTCCGAGGCGTCGTACGGGCGCGCACTCCACACCTCTCCGCCGAGCTTCACGCGACCACCGTGCTCGTCGACCGTTTCGAGCACCTTGGCGGTCTTACCCGGCAAAGCGTCCACCCCCGTCTGATGCGGTGGCGGAGTCGCATAGCGCCGCAACAGGAATGGGCGCACCAGCGCCAGCAGCGCGATCGATGTGACACCGAACACGACCGCGTCCACCAGCACCGGGGCCCCCGTGAGCGCGTTCACGCCCGCGGTGATGAGTGCGGCGACCCCCAGCATGATCAGCACAAGAGTGCCCGTGAGCATCTCGGCCGCCGCGAGCAGGATGCCCGCGATCAGCCAAACTATTGCGGCCACGCCACAACAGTAACGGTATTTGCGGGGTCCGGCTGATATTCGTGATCACTCCGAGCCCCGCGACCGGGCACATCGGACACCGATCACCGGAAACCGTGCACAACCTGCCCAGCAGCCGCCCCGACCGCCGGAATGGGCGCGGCGCGAGCGGGATTCCCGTCCGCCGCCGGTAACCTCGACGCGGTGAGTGGGCACCAGAAGTACGGCGACATCTTCACCGGGCACGCACGGAAACAGAAGCGGGAGGTGCCCCGCGTGGTCGCCGAACGCGACCTCGTCGCCGAGGACGCGGCCACCGGATTCTGCGGCGCCGTAGTCGGTTTCGACCGCAGCTACGACGGCGAGTTCGTCAAACTCGAGGACCGCGCCGGACGGGTGCGACTGTTCGCGATGCGAGAAGCCGCCTTCCTCATCGACGGCCAGGCGGTCACCCTGGTCAAGCCGACCACTACCGCGCCCACGAAACCCACCCGATCCGCCTCCGGATCCACCCGCGTCGAAGGCCACAAAGCGCGCGTCGCCCGCGCCAGCCGCATCTGGGTCGAAGGCATCCACGACGCCGCCCTCGTCGAACGCGTGTGGGGCCACGACCTGCGGGTCGAAGGCGTCGTCGTCGAACAACTCGAGGGCCTCGACCACCTCGGCGCGAAACTCGCCGAATTCCAGCCCGGACCGAACCACCGCGTCGGCGTCCTCGTCGACCACCTGGTCACCGGCTCCAAGGAATCCGGCCTCACCCAGGGCCTCGGCCCGCACGTCCTCGTCACCGGCCACCCCTACATCGACGTGTGGCAGGCCGTCCGGCCCAAAGCCGTCGGCATCCCCGCCTGGCCGGACGTACCCCGCGGCGAGGACTGGAAGACCGGCATCTGCCAACGCCTCGGCTGGGGCACCCCGCAGGACGGGTGGCGGCGCGTCTACAACGCGGTCAACTCCTACCGCGACCTGGAAACCCCCCTCATCGGCGCGGTCGAACGACTGATCGATTTCGTCACCGAGCAGGAGTAGCCCGCCAGTTATCCTCGAATACATGAGTTCCCCAAGCGCCTCGCTCACGGTCTGGGCCGGTTCCTGGCTGGCAGGCTGTAGCGCCCCCGACGATGTGCTCGACGAGCTGCGCGCTTGGGCTCCGCGGCAGACCGTGGCCGCCGGAGACCCTGTCACCGGTGGGCACACGGGGCTGCCGTGGGCGTCCGACGAAGACCCCGCGGCGGTGGCCGGGGCGGGAATCATGGTGCTGCTCAAGATTATTCGCGAGGCCTACACCGGGCCGGAGGCACAGGTTCGACTGGTGCTGCCGATCCCCGGAGACGTGCGGGGCATCCCCGTCGGCACCGAGTTCGCGGCCGCCGCAACCGAAGCCGAGGAAGGCATCCTCGTCGGAGCGCCCGGAGCCAATGGGACCGGACTCGTACCGGTGTGGACCGATGAGGACGCGTTGCAGTGGCGGGTGTACTCCACGCCCATACCGCTGACCCTCGCGCCGGAAATGCCGTTGGGTGAGGCCGAATACACGATGCGGGAAGCCGTGCGGGATGCGGCGGACGCATTGGCACAGATGCACACCACCCGACTCGGGTCGGGCGGGGTCCCGCCTCGGGATCTGGTGGAGGCCGAGTTGGCCGGGCATTCCCGGCACAAGTACCCGGATTCGATGCCTTTGCGGGCGCGGCGGATCCTCGACACCGCCGATCAGGTCGCGGCGATCCTGACCGTCGCCGAGCGGGAGCCGGCTTCGGCGCCGACCTCGGCGACCGCGGTGGCTGCGCAGGAGGCGTTGCTGCGGCCGCTGTGGAATGCGATTCGGGCCGCGCGGCTGGCGGCTGTGCACGCTCGCTGAGTGTCCGATTCGTTCAAGAGAATGCGGGCGGCCCGCGCCTAGGGTTCGGGCATGGGTATTCGACTGAATGTGATCGGGATCGTGGTGGCGGATATGAGCGCGTCGCTGGAGTTCTATCGGCGGCTCGGGGTGGGGTTCGCGGACGGAGCCGAGCAGGAGCCGCATGTCGACGCGGACCTTGGTGGGGGTGTGAAGCTGATGCTCGATACCGAGGAGACGGTTCGGTCGTTTCGGCCGGATTGGGTGGCCGTGCCTGGGGCTGGGCGGATCGGGTTGGCCTGCGACTGCGGGGATGCGGCTGGGGTGGATGCCAAGTTCGCGGAGTTGGTGGGGGCTGGGTATCGGGGTGAGTTGAAGCCGTTCGATGCGTTCTGGGGGCAGAGGTATGCGACTGTGCTTGATCCGGATGGGCATGGGGTGGATCTGTACGCCGCGTTGGGGTGAGGCGAGCAAGGGCCAAAGATTCAAAGAGACCCATTACTGCTCTGTCCGAGCGCTCGCTTCCGGGGGTGCCGCCCTGCCCCAGGTCACAGCGCAGAACGGACAACACCCATCGTCGAACGCCCCAGCCGCACCACGCGGCGGGGAAGGGGCAAGTCCGATCCGATCGATGCCGTGCTCGCGGCCCGCGCCGCACTCACCGGCAAGACCGGGACCCCTGAACACTCCGACGGCAGGGTCGAAGCGCTGCGCAACCTGCGCATCGCCCGCTCGAGCGCGGTCGCTCAGCGCGCCCAGGTCCTGACTCAGATCAAGGACCTGGTGGTCACCGCACCCGAACCCGTGCGCGAACAGCTGCGCGACCTGAGCTCGACCGTGTGCCGAAGGAACGGCACCATCTTCCCCACCCCGCCACGTGAATGCAGCGAACGCTCTCCCGATTCGACGATCAGCGGAGTATCCAACGCCGCGAGTTGACGCTTACAGATTTCGAGCTGCCGCATCAACGACACGATGTCTTCGTCGGCGAAGCCTGTCATCTTCCCGCCCTGAATGGATTCCGGCAGGGTCGAGACCGCGGCCGCCAGTTCAGCGATACCACAGTCGTCGAGTGTCACCCCCATCGAATCCATACATCAATTCTACCGCCGATTCATCGCACACACGCTCGAATCACGAAGTGATATAACAATATTCAGAACGACAGCGGTTCCAAATCCAATCCCAGCAACTTCATCGGCGACATGCCCGAGAACTCTCGAACATCCCGCGTCAAATGCGCCTGATCCGCATAACCAGAAGCGACCGCTACGTCCGCAAGCCCCATACCGCCGCGCGCCAATGCCAACGCACGCCGCATCCGCAAGACCCTCCCCAGAGTCTTGGGCCCATACCCGAACGCCGCAAGGGATATTCGATGCAATCTGCGCGGCCCCGTCCCCAACTCTTCCGCAATGGCCGCGACCGAGCTGCCCGACCTCAGCGATGCCACCAGGAATCGCACCACGGGATCGACGGCACCAGTTCGGCCCGCGCGCCAGCGAGCGATCGCTTCGAGCCCGGCGGCCGGACTCGACGCTCGTGCGATCAACTCCGAAGCAGTGCGCACATCGACGGGCGCCCATAGGTCGGCGAGATCGGCCCTAACGTCGCGGAGTTCGTGCGCGGGCACCCCGAGGAGTGTCGGCGCCGTCCCCGGGTAGAAGCGGATCCCCGCAATCCGATCCGCGAAGCCGGGCGCCGGACGGTAGGCCCGAGTGTCCGGGCCCGCCACAGACAGTCGCCCGTCGAGCCACAGCAGATCCATGCAGCCGTCCGGCAGCACCGGCGGGTCGGCGTCGGAGATGCCGGCGCGACACCAGACCACCGCGCCGCCAACACTCGACGACCGCTCCCGATAGCCTTGTGGGGCACGAACAGTCGTCATGGCACACGCACCCGACCGGGCACTGACCTCGAAATGTGCTGAAAATCAGCAATATTCGGCACCTCGTGCACCGTTGCACGAGCTGCCTTCTTGCACTGCGTGCAAGTTTGCACGTTATGTATTCGCCGGTTCGGAGCTGTCGGAGACCTCGACGACCTGCTCCTTCTGTCCCGGCTTCCACACCGTCACTTCCATGCGCCCGTCGACGATCTCCACCGACGAAGCCCCGGTCAGTTCCACCGCGTAGAACGGCTCGAACTTGCGTCCGCGCAGGTCGAACCCGCTCTCGGCGAAGAGATCTTCCGCCCAACGGCGTTGCAGCTCCGGATCTTGCACATCACGCACGCTGCCGAAGATCTTCACGTCGCCGTCGCTCACCTGGGTGTCGACGGTCGCCGTGTGCAGGCAGAAGCGCGGGTCGCGGGCCAGGTCGGCGAACTTCGTGGTGCCCGGCATACCCACGAGCCAGAGCTCACCCTCGAAGATTCGCGGTTCCAGGGGGCTGATGCGCGGTGAGCCGTCTTTGCGCAGGGTGGCGAGCATGCAGAGGTTGCCGGTGGCGGCGTGACGACGGGTGAAGATTCCCGAGATGCGAGGAGCGGCCGCAGCGAACTCGTTCCAAGACGTCATAACCGCGACCGTACGCGGAGGGTCCGACATGTCCGGCCACCGAAACCCGGCCCCTTCTGTTTGAATGGCCCGATGTCGTACTCCCGCAGGCTCGCCGTCCTCGCCGCGGCGCTCATCGGCTGCGCAGTGCCCGCCCCCGCCCATGCCGTCGTCGGCGGCACCGAGGCAGACGCCGGCGACCATCCCTGGCTCGCCGCGGTCGGCACACCCCTCTTTTTCCCCCGCGCGTCCGGCCAGTTCTGCGGCGGCGCGCTCATCGCCCCGGACCAAGTGCTCACGTCCGCGCACTGCGTGCAACTCGCACAGCTCTTGCCGCAGGCGCTCACCGTCACCTTCGACCGCAGCGATCTGGCCTCACGTGACGGAACGACCGTGAACGTCACGGATGTCCGTCTGCACCCGGACTTTCGCTCCGACACCGTCGACGGCGTCAATGTCTACCATCACGACCTCGCGATCCTGACACTCGCGCGGCCGCAGTCCCGCCCGACCGTTCCGATCGCCGCACCCCGGGGCGATACGGGCACCGTGCTCGGCTGGGGCGGCACCTCCAACGACGATCTGTTCAACACCGTCCTGCGGCAGGCCACCGTTCCCATGGTGTCCGACACCGCCTGCGCCGCCGCCTATCCGGGTGCCTTCGACGCCACCGAGATGGTGTGCGCGGGCTCCACCACGGCCGACACCGGCGAATTCGACAGCGGCGGACCACTGCTCATCGACGGAAAACTGGTCGGTATCACCTCATGGGCCCGTGGCACCGCGATCGACGGGTACCCGAGTGTGTACTCCCGGCTGCCCGCGGACTTCTGAGCGCGACCCACACTTCTGAGCGAACCCGTGCGGGCAGCACACACACCCCTGCCCGGCGTCCGACTGTCCGACAACGAGGAGTTTCATGTACAGCGTGCCCCGGCACCCCCCTGTCGCCGAAGTCGACTGGCAGACACTGGAGCACGCGTACGGCGACGCGAGCGACGTGCCCGGCTGGATCGACGGACTGACCGAGGCGGACACCGTCGAGGCGGCGCTGCACGAGTTGTGGGGAGCGGTGCTGCACCAGGGCACCCTCTACGACTCCACCCCACCGGCGATGATGGCGATCGCGGCACTGCTCGGGGCACGGCAGACCGCGGATGCGGAGAGCACGGCGTGGCTGCTCCTGATGTTCGCCGACACGGTCCGCGAGTACGAACAGCTGGACCTGGACGACGCCGAGACGACCGCGATCGTCCGGTCGGCCCGAGACTCGTTGACTGCGATCGCGGCCCTGGTACGACCGCTGATCGCCGACGACGGCCCCGAAGCGGCCGCCGCGGCGCTGCTCCAAGCCGATTCACGCACAGTCGATTCCGCCGTGACGGAGATGCTCGCGGCGCGGGCGGGCATCAGGCCCGCGGGACAGGTCGAGCAGGCCTGCGTTGCCACGCTCACAACTCTCGGGGCCGATGTCGCAGCGGTACTCGCCGACGGGGATCCCGGCCTCGCGATGGCGGCCACGCTCGCGCGGGTCGGCGCCGGGGGCGGCGCGACCGCCGACCTGGACCTACTGGTGGCGGGGTGGGAACTCGCCGTCGAGGTCGCGCCGAACGTCGCGTTCGGTATCGACAATCTGCCGGAGTGGTTGAGCGCGGTCGACTCCGGCGCGGCGGCCTATGTGCTCGCGGCGTTGCCGACGCCGGACGAGGCGACGATCGCGGGACTCGTCGAAGTCGTCCTCGGTTCCCGGGGCAATGCCGCCGCGGCGGTTCGCCGCTTGCTGGCTCTCGCGGCGCTGCCCGACTCCACGCCGGAGACGATGATCGCCGCACTGCGCCAATGCCCGCCGACGCCCGAGGTCAGGGACGCGCTCGCCGCCCTCGCCGAACGGGTCACGACCGGCGGCACTTCCGCCTTCGGGTCGACCGCGTTTCACACCGATGCTCGGGCGGATGCGGCTCTCGCCCTGCTACGCGCGGGCGACGGACGATGGTCCCGTCCGCTGGCCCGAGCCCTGCTCACCAACCCGGCCGCGCGTGGCCTCATGGTGGCCACCTCGGCATCCGGACGATCCGCGCTCGGCCACGCGCTCGTGAGCGAGCAGGCACCCCCGGCAAGCATGCTGATCGCTTCGATCCTGCAGGCGCTGCGGCAGAATCCGCCGACCGAGCCATCCCGGGACGGAGCCGGACACCTCGTCGCGCTGCTCGCCACCTGGCCCGCCGAGGCCACCGCCGACGCGCTGCCCACAGTCCGGGAGCTCCTGGAGGTCACGCCGAAACAAGCGGCCGGCGCACTCGCGGCGTGGGGCGATACCGCCGGCATCGACCGCGTTCGCACAGCGAGCCACGGCGGGGACGCGACCGTGCTGCTGGCCCTCGCACGAATGACGCGGGACCCGGCCGACTTCCATCGTGTCCTCGACGCCGATCTCCGCTATGCGGAATCCGCCGTCCTCGAGCACTGGGCCGACCGCACCGATCCCCGGTTCCTCGACTGGTGTCGCGGCCTCGTCGGCACCGAAGTCGCGGTCAGCGTGTTCGAGCGAGGCAACCAGGTCACCGCTCTGCGCATCCTCGCGGACCTCGACTCGGGCCACGTCGCAACCGGCTGGCCCGTGCTGCGCGGCATTATCGACGCCGGTGCCGAACCGATCGAAGACGCCATCGGTCTGGCGCTCGATTGGCGTGCCAGGCAGCTACTTCCAGCCGAGGCCGCGACCGACCTCGACGCGCTGCTCGCCGATCTGGTCGTCACCGACCGCAAGAACTACAACGGCCCGCTCGTCAAGGCCGGCGTGGTGGCCGCGATCGCACTCCTCGACCTCGGGCTGCCCCTCCCCGGAACTCCCGCACGCATCACAAAAGTCGTGGCCCGCGCGGTAGCCGACAGCTGGGCTCGCGACCTCGGGCTCCGACTCACCGAGCGACTGACCGCCGCGCCCGTGGTGGTCCGCCGCTCGGTCGCGACGAAGCTCCGGGCCCTCGTCGACCGCGACGAACGCTTCGACTCCACGGGCGATATCGCCGTCGAGGATGAACGGGCTCTCGCCCGCCTGCGCCCGATCCTGCACACTCTCGAAACCTGCTGACCTGGACCAGCAGAGCCTCAAGCCTTGGCGGCCGATTGGTCGAAGACGAAGACGCCAGCCGGATCATAGTGTTTCGCTATGCCACGCAATCGAGTGGAATTGTCGCCGTAATAGGCGTTCGCCCAGTTGGTTAGGCCGGGGTCGATGTAGTTCACGAATGCAGTGTTGCCGGTCAAGGCGCCGAGACCGTCACGCACCTCATTCACGGCGGTCCGCGCCTCCGGTGTGGTGGCGCCGACATAAATCTGTGCGGTGGCCAACGCGCCTCGATAGGGAAAAGCGGTGTCCTTCGCACCGATTCGCGCGGGTGCGCCGGACATGCTGTCGAGTAGAACATCCACCCCGCTGCGTCCGGTCAGCAATGCGGTCAATCGGCTCGGGTCCGCCAGTGGTTTCGTCAGCACTCGCGAGGACGCGGTGAACGACTCCCGTCCGAGCACTCCCGCGCCATTCCAGTCCGGCCGACACTGCTCGACCGAGTAATTCGCGCAACCGCCGAAGTACTTCATCGCCGAGAGGTAATCCTTGGAGAGCGAATACCGGTTGGACGGTTGTGTCTTCGTGGCGGCGACCAGTTTGTCGAGGAGGGCATTCATAGTGCTCTCCGAGCCGACATAACATCCGTTGATCCGGCACGTCGGCGGGCTTCCGGCGGAAATGCCCAGGGTGGACCAGAATTCGTCTGGAGCGGAAGCCGTGAACGTCTGCCAGGCCCCCAGCACATCCGTCAGTGACCCGGCCGGGAAGCGGACCTGGAACACCTCCAGTTGCGGTGCCGCGACGGTCTTGAAGGTGAAGGAGGTGACGATGCCGAAGTTGCCGCCGCCTCCGCCGCGCAGTGCCCAGAACAGGTCGGGTTCGGAGGTCACCGAGGCGGTGCGCACGGTTCCGTCGGCGGTGACCACCTGCGCCGAAATCAGGTTGTCGCAGGTCAATCCGTACTTGCCGGTCAAGACGCCGAGCCCGCCGCCCAGGGTCAGGCCTGCGATGCCCACCGTCGGGCACGAGCCTGCGGGCAGGCAGCGACCGGCCTCGGCCAGGCCGGAGTACACATCCATCAGGCGGGCGCCCGCGCCGATGACCGCGGTGCCGTCCGGTTTCACCTCCACACCGCTCATGGATCCCAGGTCGACGACCAGGCCGTTGTCGGGTGTCGAGTATCCGCCGTAGCTGTGTCCGCCGCTGCGCGCGGCCACCGGGATCCTCGCACTCGCCGCGGCGTTCACGCACGCCTGCACATCGGATGCGTTGGTCACCTGAGCGACCGCCGCCGGACGGCGACTGTCGAACACCGGATTGAATGCCAGTTTGGCTGTTCCATAACCGGAATCGGACGGCAGGTTCAGCGTCCCGGCCAGCTTCTGCCGCAGACCTTCCCAATCGACCTGCCCAGCAGGTGTTTCCGCACGTGGCATACCTTCCGGTTCGCAGCCGGTCACCGAACTCAATCCCGCCAGACCGACTCCGAGCGCGGTCGCCCGCAACAGGTTTCGACGATTGATCGCCATAACGGCGCACCTCCCCCGAGGTCACGCCCGACTGCCGGGCGCGATAACGAACCACTCAACGGTTCGTTATCGCGCCTCGCGACCGATGCGTTTACGCCAGAATGCCGTCGGCGAGCCGCGCCCAGTCCGAGAGAACCTGCTTGCGCCGCAGACGATCTCGGCCCACCATCTCATCGAGGGTCGCACCGCGCACCAAGTTGATGGTGAGCCAGAAGGCGGCTTCCAGACGCTCGCGCGGGACATCCACGAAACGGCCGCAGGCGGCGAGCAGTTCGGCGGTCAGGTCGTGTTGCACGCGCAGCATGTTGCGGCGCAGGTCCTTGTCATTGGCGATGCCGACGTACAACTCCACCGCCGCCTTGCCCAGTTTCCCCGCGAACGGCGCGGTCACCAGTTCGACCAGCACCTCACCCGGCGACGACGCCCCCGGCAGTGTCCGCTCCCGCCGTCGCAGCGCCTCGCCCTGCCGCTGCGTCAGATGCTCGATGGCCTGGGCGAACAACTCCTGCCGGGTGTGGAAGTGGTGCAGCTGCGCACCCCGGGTCACCCCCGCCCGCGCGGTGATATCCGCGATCGAGGCGCTCGCGTACCCGACCTCGGCCAGGCTGTCGATGGCGGCGTCGAGCAGCAAGGCTCGGGTGCGGAGGCTCTTCTCCTGGTGCTTGTTCGGGGGTAGACCGGATACCACGTGGTCAGTCTAGCCGCCTTGCGAAATTGCGTGCTGCCTTGCACGCAATTGGGTGTCGGTCGTACTGTGACCTCATGCCCGTCGATCGTTTGCTGCCCACGTCCGAAGCCCGCGACCTCATCGAGCTCACCCGCGATATCGCGGACAAGGTGGTCGAACCGATCGCGGCCGAGTACGAGAAGCAGGAGCGCTATCCGGACGAGGCGTTCCGGGCGCTCGGCGCGGCGGGGCTGCTGAGCCTGCCGTATCCGGAGGAGTTCGGCGGGGGCGGCCAGCCCTACGAGGTGTACCTGCAGGTGCTCGAGGAGCTCGGCGCGCGGTGGGCGGCGGTCGCCGTCGCGGTGAGCGTGCACAGCCTGTCGTGCCACCCGCTGTTCGTGTACGGCACCGACGAGCAGAAGCAGCGCTGGCTGCCGGACATGCTGTCGGGCAATCTCATCGGCGCGTACAGCCTGTCCGAATCTCATGCCGGTTCCGATGCCGCGGCGCTGCGCTGCCGGGCGACCGAGACCGAGGGCGGCTACCGGATCACCGGCACCAAGGCGTGGATCACCAACGGCGGCAAGGCCGATTACTACACCCTGTTCGCCCGCACCGGCGAGGGCTCGCGCGGCATTTCCTGCTTCCTGGTGCCCGCCGGCACCGAGGGCCTCACCTTCGGCAAGCCCGAGGAGAAGATGGGCCTGCGCGCGGTCCCGACCACCAGCGCCGCCTACGACGACGCCTTCGTGCCCACCGAACGCCTCCTCGGCGCACCGGGTCAGGGTCTCCCGATCGCGTTCAGCGCTTTGGACTCCGGCCGCCTGGGCATCGCCGCCGTCGCCACCGGCATCGCGCAGCGCGCCCTCGACGACGCCGTCGCCTACGCCAAACAGCGCGAAGCCTTCGGCCGCGCCATCATCGACCACCAGGGCCTGGGCTTCGTCCTCGCCGACATGGCCGCCGCCGTCGACTCCGCCCGCGCCACCTACCTCGACGCCGCCCGCCGCCGCGACGCCGGACTCCCCTACTCCCGCCAGGCCAGCGTTGCCAAACTCGTCGCCACCGACGCCGCCATGAAGGTCACCACCGACGCCGTCCAGGTCCTCGGCGGCTACGGCTACACCCAGGACTTCCCCGTCGAGCGCTACATGCGCGAAGCCAAGATCACCCAGATCTTCGAGGGCACCAACCAGATCCAGCGTTTGGTCATCGCTCGGTCGCTGGCCAACGACTGAGCGGCGGCCGAACAGCAGGGTTCAGCCGTCCCGCGTGGGGACGCGGGACGGTGGTGAAAGACGTTCAGCAGCTGCCGAATTGGCACCACAAGGGCGACTGCTGGTAGCCCGGGGCCGCCGGGCGCGACCCACGGAAGATCAATGCTCGGTCCGGCCTCGGTCCAATCCCGGGATCAAGCGAAAAGAAGGGCCTCACCGGGGCGAATGCCGCGATGAGGCCCTTCTTTCACTGCTATGCCGTGGTCTCGCGGCGGGGCAGCTTCCAGCCCGGACGCGGGAAGTGGCAGGTGTAGCCGTTCGGGTAGCGGACCAGGTAGTCCTGGTGCTCCGGCTCCGCGTCCCAGAACGCGCTCGCCGGGGTCACCTCGGTGACCACCTTGCCCGGCCACAGGCCCGAGGCGTCCACGTCGGCGATGGTGTCCTCGGCGACCCGCTTCTGCTCGTCATCCAGGTAGAAGATGGCGGAGCGGTAGCTCGAGCCGATGTCGTTGCCCTGCCGGTCCTTGGTGCTCGGATCGTGGATCTGGAAGAAGAACTCCAGCAGCGCACGGTAATCGGTCTGCGCCGGGTCGTAGACGATCTCCACGGCCTCCGCGTGCCCGGGGTGATTGCGGTACGTCGGGTTGTCATTGCGGCCGCCGGTGTATCCGACCCGGGTGTCGACCACACCGGGCTGGCGCCGGATCAAGTCCTGCATGCCCCAGAAACAACCACCGGCCAGAATCGCCTTGCTCGTATCGGTCACGCTTCCTCCTTCATGAACAGCGTCTTGTACTGTCCGTAGCCTTCGGATTCCAGATCGTCGAGATGCACGAACCGCAGCGACGCCGAGTTGATGCAGTAGCGCAGCCCGCCCGCGGCGCGCGGACCATCGGGGAACACATGGCCCAGATGGCTGTCACCGTGCACCGACCGCACCTCGGTGCGCACCATGAAATGGCTGACGTCGCGCTTCTCGGCCACATTCGTCGCGTCGATCGGCTTGGTGAAACTCGGCCACCCCGATCCGCTCTCGAATTTGTCCGTCGACGCGAACAACGGCTCCCCGGACACCACGTCCACATAGATACCGGGCTCGTGGTTGTCCCAGTACTCGCCGGTGAACGCCCGCTCGGTGCCGTTCTCCTGGGTGACGTGATACTGCTCGGGCGACAGCGCCGCCACCGCCGCCGGATTCCGGTTGTACTCCCGTGCCACATGACCTCCTTGGTAGGCCTCAGCTACAACCCACCCTGCCCGACGGAAAGTCCGTCCGCGAGCCCGCGTCATACTTCTGTCACCTTTGGGCATACTCACGAAGGTGAGCGCACCCGGGAACGAGACCGACGACGATCAGGTACCCGCGTGGGCGCGACGCACGGCCGGGGAATCGCGGTGGGCGGCCACCGCGGCCGTCGTCGGGATCCTGCTGGTGCAATACCTCCTGCCGCCCGAATACTCGGCCGGGCCCAATTGGGTCGTGCCGATCGTCGGGTTCGCGCTGCTGTTCATCCTGGTGATCGCCAACCCGGTCCGGCTCGACCGCGAGGACGACCGGCTGCGGCGATTCAGCCTGCTGCTGATGGCGCTGCTCGGCTTCGGCATGGTGTGGTCGGTATCCCACCTGGTGAAATCGCTGATCAACGGCACAGCCCCCGACAACGCCGCCGGTCTGCTCGGCTCGGGCGCCGCGGTCTGGCTGTCCAATGTGCTCGTGTTCGCGCTCTGGTACTGGGATTTCGACCGGGGCGGTCCTGCGGCGCGTGCCCACGCCCGCAGGCAGTATCCGGATTTCCTGTGGGTCCAGATGCAGAATCCGGAACTCGCCGACCCCGACTGGGAACCGCAATTCCCGGATTATCTGTATCTGTCGTTCACCAACGCGACCGCCTTCAGCCCCACCGACGTGATGCCCATGACCCGCTGGGCCAAGCTCCTCATGATGGTGCAGTCCGGCATCTCCCTCGTCACCGTGAGCCTGGTCGTCGCCCGCGCGGTGAACGTCCTGAGCTGACAGGCGAACCCGTCAGCGGTTGAAGAACATGTCGGCGACCAGCATGACCACCGCGATGGCGACGAACGCCGCGGCGAACATGATGGATTGGCCGATGGTGCCGACGATGCCGGCGGCCAGGAACAGGGTCAGCACGGGGGCCCAGACGAACATGTCCGGGGAGCCGAACGTGCGCTGTGGTTTGCGGGCGGCGGTGCCGCCCGAGGCGGGCTGACGGCGTTGCGGGGTTCCGCGTCCGGGGGTAGTCACCTGGGCGACACTACAATTCGGCGGCCGCCGGTGCCACCGCGGGCCTGCGGGGCGGCAGCGCACAGCAGCCGACCACGCACGGCGCGCCGTCGACTGTGCAGCCCAGGCCGGTGATCTCGCTCAGACGGGCCGGGGCGGCGGCGGTCAGGTACTCCTGCACCAGATCGGCGACCATGCGCGCGAAACGCGGGTCCGGGCCGGGGGTGGCGGCACGGGCGAAGGCCATACCCAGTTCGGCGGCACGCTCTTTCGCCTCGTTGTCCAGGTCCCAGATGACCTCGAGGTGGTCGGAGACGAAACCGACCGGGCACACCACGACCGAGCCCACGCCCTGTTCGGCGAGCGTGTCGAGGTGGTCGACGATGTCGGGTTCCAGCCACGGCACCTGCGGCGGGCCCGAGCGCGACTGCCACACCAGGTCGTAGGCCTCGAATCCGGTTGCCTCCGCGCACAATCGGGCCGCCTCGGCGACCTGACGGCTGTAGAGACGCTGTTCGGCGGGCGGACCGGAGGCGATATCGGCGGAGACCGGCACGGAATGCGCGGTGAAGACCAGGCGGGCCGAATCGCGCTTGTCCTGCGGCAGTTCCGCGACCGCCGCGCGAATCGCGTCCGCGAACGCTGCCACGAACAGCGGATGATCGAAATATTGGCGCAGTTTCACCAATTCGGGGGCATCGGCGACCGCGGCGCGGGCGCGCGTGATGTCCTCCTGGTACTGCAGGCAGCCCGAATACCCGCCCCACGCGGAGGTCGGGAACACCAGCGCCGAGCGAATCCCGTCCGCGCGCATGCCCTCGACGGCCGCCTCGACCATGGGATGCCAGTTGCGATTGCCGAAGTACACCGGCAGATCGATACCACGCACGGCGAATTCGGCCTCGATCGCCTTGATGATGTCGAGGTTCAGCGCATTGATCGGGGACACTCCCCCGAAGTGCAGATAATGCTGAGCGACCTCGGCGAGGCGTTCCGGCGGCACGCCCCGGCCCCGAGTGACGTTCTCCAGGAACGGCATCACGTCCTCGGGGCGCTCGGGACCGCCGAAGGACAGCAGTAACAGGGCGTCCACTTCACGAGCCGCGGGCTCACCCACTACCGCTCTCCTCCTCGGACAATCGAACCGCAGACGATCAGTTGGCGCCGAAACCGGATTCCGGGAACCAGGTGTTGTGGCTGGCTCCGCCGTCGACGTAGATGATCGAACCGGTGGTGCCGGGCAGCCAATCCGACAGCAGCGCGCACACGGACTTGGCGACCACGGTCGGGTCGTCGACGTCCCAGCCGATCGGGGACGCGCCGTCCCAGTACTCGTTGAGCATGTTCAGCTGCTTGGCGTCATCGGTGGCGGTGCCGGCGATGGCCTTGGCCGCGAGGGTCTTGATCGGACCGGCCGCGATCAGGTTGGAGCGAATCTTCTTGGCGGCGCCCACCTCCCGCGCCACGTAGCGGTTCACCGACTCCAGGGCCGCCTTGGCGACACCCATCCAGTTGTAGAACGGCATCGCGGTGCGCGGATCGAAGTCCATGCCCACGATGGAGCCGCCCTCGTTCATGGCGGGGAGCACGGCGCGCGCCAGCGAGGCGTACGACCAGGCCGAGATCTCGAACGCCTTGGCCGCGTCCGGGCCGGGGGCGTCGAGGAAGTTCACCGCGTCCGGGCCCATCAGGGTCTTGGGCGCGAAGGCGATCGAGTGCAGCACGCCGTTGATGCCCTCCGGAGCCAGCTCACGCAGCTTCGCCGGCAGCTCGGCCAGGTTCTCCTCGCTGGTGACGTCCAGGCCGATGGCCGGGGGCACCTCCTGCGGCAGACGCTTGGCGATGCGGTCGATGAGGCGCAGCCGCTCCGGGATGCCGGTGATGATCACCTTCGCGCCCTGCTCCTGCGCGACCGCGGCCGCGTGGAAGGCGATGGACGAGTCGGTGATGATGCCGGTGATGAGTACGGTCTTGCCTGCGAGCAATCCAGCCATGGGGTGGTGGGTTCTCCTCGTTCGAAATGTCAGGGGCGAGAGCGGGTTCGGGTGGGCCTAGTGGCCCATGCCCATGCCGCCGTCGACGGGGATGATCGCGCCGGAGACGTAGCCGGAGTCCTCGGAGGCCAGGAAGCTGACCACCGCGGCGACGTCCTCGGGCTGGCCGAGACGCTGCAGCGGGATGAACTTCTTGGCGGTGTCGCGCAGGTCGTCGGGCAGCTCGGCGGTCATGTCGGTCTCGATGAAACCGGGCGCGACCACGTTGGCGGTGATGTTGCGCGAACCGAGCTCGCGGGTCACCGAGCGGGCCAGGCCGACCACACCGGCCTTGGAGGAGGCGTAGTTGATCTGGCCGGGGCCACCGCCCAGACCGACCACCGAGCCGAGGAAGATCATGCGGCCCCAGCGGGCGCGCAGCATGGCGCGGTTGGCACGCTTGGCACAGCGGAAGGCGCCGGTCAGGTTGGCGTCGATGACCCGGGTGAACTGCTCCTCGGTCATGCGCATCAGCAGCGTGTCATCGGTGATGCCCGCGTTCGCGACCAGTACCTCGACCGGACCCTGGTGCTCCTCCACCTCGGAGAACGCCCGATCGACCGATTCGCTATCGGTCACATCGCATTTCACGCCGAAGAGACCCTCGGGAACGCCGGACCCGCGGTGGGTGACGGCGACCTTGTGTCCGTCGGCGAGCAGGCGCTGGGCGACCGCGAGCCCGATGCCGCGATTACCGCCGGTCACCAGGACCGACCGGGATGTGATGTTCGACATAGACGCAAACCTATCTGTTCGTGTTCGGGACTCGGCGCGCGGTACCGATTTACGGCAGACGCTGACGATAGAGCAACGCGGCCACCAACCCGGCGGCAGTCACCACCAAACCCAGCAGCAACCACGGGCGGCTGGCGTCGGCGACGGTCGTCTCGAAGCCGATCTGCTCTTCCAAGTGCGCGTAGACGTTCTTGAGTTCTTCCAGCGTGGAGGCGGTGAAGAATTCGCCGCCGGACAGTTTCGCGATCTCGCGCAGCGAATCGTCGTCCACCGGGACGCGGACCCGCTGGGAGCCCTTGCCGTCCTGGTCGGGGATCTCCACGGTGCCCCACGTGGTGCCGAACGAAATCGTCGACACCGGAATGCCTTTCTCCTTCGCCAGACGCGCGGCGGTGAAGCCGTGGCGGGGATTCTCGACATCCTTGTCGTCCGGGACGGTCTGCTTACCGTCGGACATGAGCACCACCTGGGCCGGCGGCGGCTTCTCGGCACCCGGCAGCACCGAGGCCAGGGTGTCGATGGACTGCAACGCGGTCAGGATGCCCTCACCGGTCGCGGTGCGCTCGGCCAGCTTCATGGTGTCGATGGCGGCCTTGACCGCCTCCCGATTCGTGGTCGGCGACACCTGCACCGACGCGGTGCCCGCGAAGGTGACCAGACCCAGGTTGATGCCCGGCGTCAGATTGTCCGCGAATTCCTTGGCGGCCTTCTTGGCCACCTGGATCCGGCTGGGCGGCACATCGGTGGCCTCCATCGACAGCGACACGTCGATCACCAGGATCACCGTGGCGCGGTTGCGGGGCACCTTCTTCGCCGCGGTCGGACCGGCCGCGGCGAAGGTGAGGAACATGAGGCCCACCAGGGTCACCGCGACGGGAATGTGCCGCCACGGTTTCGGCTGCTTGGGCGCCACCTTCTCCAGCATCTCCATATTGGAGAAGCGCAGCATCTGTTTGCGACGCCGCTGCTGCATCAGGATGTAGATCAGCGCCGCCAGCGCGATCACGGCCAGGAAGGCCAGCCAATACTGGTAGGCGAAATGCGAAAGGCTGAAGGTCAGCTCGCCGATAGTCACTGCCGCGGCACCCGTCCGGCATTCGGGGCGCCAAAGGTGTGGCGCCGGGTGGACACGAATCGAACCACGTCCGCGATCCAGTCGCCATCGGTGCGCAGGGTCATCACCGGCGCACCACAACTGCGCAACGCCTGCTCGACCTGATCCCGATGGCCTTGCGCGGCGCGCGCGAAATCGGCGCGGAGCGTGGGGGTCACACTGAATTCCCGGGTCCGTCCGGTCTCCGGGTCGTGCAGGACCACATCGCCCAGATCCGGAAGCTCCAGATCACGGGGGTCCAGCACCTCGACACCGAGCAGGTCGTGGCGGCCGGAGATGGCGCGCAGCGACCGCTGCCAGTCGATATCGCCCAGGAAATCGGAAATGACCACGGCCAGACCGCGTTTGCGCTGCGGTCTGCGCAATGCCTCGATCGCGTCGCGCAGGTCGCCTCGGACACCGTCCGGGGCGTGCGGGGTGGTCGCGATCTTGCGCAGCAGCGACTGCTCGTGCACCCGGCCGCTGCGGGCCGGAATGCGGATCAGCTCATTGCCATTGGTCACCACCGCGCCGATCCGGTTGCCGCCGCCGCTGGTCAGATGCGTGACCGCGGCCGCCGCGGCGACCACCAGATCCCGCTTCTCGCACAGCGCGGTACCGAAATCGAGGCTGGCCGACAGGTCGACCACCAGCCAGGTCTCCAGCTCGCGGTCGGCGATCATCTGCCGGACGTGCGGGTGGGTGGTGCGGGCGGTGACCGACCAATCCATCTGCCGCACATCGTCGCCCGGCTGATACATGCGGGCATCGCCGGGCTCGGAGCCGGGACCCGGGATCAGGCCCAGGTGGTCACCGTGCAGCACGCCGTCCAGGCGCCGGCGCACGGTGAGTTCGAGCGTCCGCAGCGCCGCCGACAACCGCGGGTCGGTGAGCTGACCCTGCCGGAACGAGGGCGGGGCGTGCGGGGAGTCGCCGGGAGTTGAGATCGTCACGGGCGCAGTCGATTCCGTGGCCACCTACTTCGGCTGCGGCTGACCGGGGACGCCGGGCATCTGACCGTTCGGAGGCTGCGGGATGCCCTGCTGCGGCGGCTGCGGAATGCCCTGCGCGGGCACGGCCGGCTGCTGCGGGATGCCGGGCTGCGGCACGACGGCGGGCATCGGGGCGGGCGCGCCGGCCGGGGCGTTGGCCTGGGCGGCGACCTGCGGCAGGCCGACGGTCTGCAGCACGCGCTTGATCACGTCGTCCGGGCTGACCTCGTCGGCCAGCGCGTCGTAGGACAGCACCAGGCGGTGACGCAGCACGTCCGGGATCACCTCGACCACGTCTTGCGGGACCACGTAGTCGCGGCCGCGGATCAGGGCCACCGCGCGGGCGGCGGCGATGATGCCCAGCGAGGCGCGCGGGGAGGCACCGTAGGCGATCCAGCCGGCCACATCCTGCATGCCGAAGTCGGCGGGCTTGCGGGTCGCGGCGATCACCCGGACCACGTAGTCGACCAGGGCGTGGTGCACGAAGGTGTTGGCGGCGACGTTCTGCAGCCGCACCAGCTCGGCGGGGTCGAGGACCCGCTTGGGCTCCGGCGGGGTGACACCCATCCGGTAGATGATCTCGCGCTCCTCCTCGACCGAGGGGTAGTCGACGACGACCTTGAACAGGAAGCGGTCGCGCTGCGCCTCGGGCAGCGGGTACACGCCCTCGGACTCGATCGGGTTCTGAGTCGCCATGACCAGGAACGGATTCGGCATCGGGTAGGTCTTGCCGCCGATGGACACGTGCCGCTCGGCCATCACCTCGAGCAGTGCGGACTGCACCTTCGCGGGCGCGCGGTTGATCTCGTCGGCGAGCACGAAGTTGGCGACCACCGGGCCCAGCTCGGTGTCGAACTCCTCGCGGCCCTGCCGGTAGATGCGGGTACCGACGAGGTCGGTGGGCACCAGGTCAGGAGTGAACTGCACGCGCGAGAAGCTGCCGCCCACCACGGTCGCGAAGGTCTCCACGGCCAGGGTCTTGGCGATACCCGGCACACCTTCGAGCAGCACGTGCCCCTTGGCGAGAACACCGACCAACAGCCGCTCGACGAGCCGATCCTGACCGACGATCACGCGTTTGACTTCGTAGATCGCCTTTTCCAGGGTCTGGACATCGCGCTCGAGGGTGCTCGGAGCCGAAGGTGCGTCCTTCACCGTGCTTACCCCGCTCACACCGTCAGTCGAAGTCACCAACATCCCCGCTTTCGCCTTGGTCCTGTGCGTTCCGCCCCAACTATTCCAGGTATCTCGCGCGATTGCCGCACCCGCCCGCGATCGGGACGCGAATTTCGGCCGCGAGATCCGAAATTCGGCTATTTCCCAGCCGCCGTCGAGCGCCCCGGCAACCGGTCCCGGTCAGCTTACGGACCGGTGAGAGTCCGCAGCGCGCGGTGCGAATCGGTGCCGGGCTCGGCACTGTAGAGGACCAGGGCGCGGGCGGCCGGGTCGTCGGGCAGGATCAGGAATTCGAAGTCCAGGTGCAGGTCGCCGACCCGCGGGTGGGTCAGGTGATAGCGGCCGTGCGCGAGATCGCCGACATCGTGGGTCTCCCACATGTAGCGGAACTGGTCGCTGCTCACCGACAAGGCCGCGACGAGCGCGTGCAAGGCGGTGTCGTTGGGCCGCGCACCGGCGCGCAGGCGCAGGTAGGTCACCACACGGCGGGCCAGATCGGGCCAGGCGGGGGCGGTCAGGCGACGGACGGCCTCATGATGGAAGACCAGGTGCGCCCAGGTGCGTTCGGCGGCCGGGACGGTCGCGAAATCGATGTCGAAGACCGCGGCGGCGGCGCGATTCCAGGCCAGAACATCGGTGCGGTGGCCCACCACGTAGGCGGGCGTGGGATCGAGAGCCGCCACCAATTGGCGCAGGCGCGGGCGGACTTCCGGCGCTTCGACCGGTTCCGCGACGGGCGGGTGAGCCAGATTGTGCAGGTGCAGGCGCTCGGCGGGACTCAGTCGCAGCGCGTTCGCGATGGCATCGACGACCGCATCGGACACATTGTCCACGCGCCCGCGCTCGACCCGGACGTAGTAGTCGACGCTGATCCCGGCCAGCTGGGCGAGTTCCTCACGACGCAGGCCCGGGACACGACGGCGGGTGCCGAACACGGGGAGTCCCACCTCCTCGGGACGCAGACGCGAGCGGCGGGAGCGCAGGAAGGCGCCGATCGGCGCGGGCTGGTCCACGAACGGCCATCCTAAAGGGGGTCCCGCAAACCCCGGTTCCGGCGAACCCAGGGACGAACCGGGTTCTGGTTGCGGGATTCTCGGCTCGCGACGATCGATCACGTGAAACGCGCCTTGATCGTCATCGATGTCCAGAACGAATACGTGGTCGGCAAGCTGCCGATCTCCTATCCCCCACTCGATATCAGCCTCGCCAATATCGGCGCCGCGATGGACGCCGCGTCCCGCGCCGGGATCCCGGTGGTCGTGGTGCGGCACGCCTCGCCCGCCGACTCGCCCGTATTCGCCCGGGGCAGCGTCGGTTTCGAACTCCACCCAACCGTCGCGAACCGTCCGCACGACGTGGTCATCGACAAGGCCCTGCCGTCCAGTTTCACCGGCACCGGGCTCGCCGAGTGGCTGGCCACCCGCGACATCGACACCGTGGCGATCTGCGGGTACATGACCCAGAACTGCAACGAGTCCACCGCGCGCGACGCCGTGCACCGTGGATACGCGGTCGAGTTCCTCGCCGACGCCTCCGGCACACTCACGCTGTCGAATCGTGCGGGTTCGGTGAGCGCCCGCGATCTGCACGAGTCGGTGCTGGTGGTGATGCAGTCCCGCTACGCGGCCGTGGCCTCGACGGCGGAGTGGATCGAAACCGTCACCGGCGGAAACGAATTGGAACGCTCCAACCTGCTGGACAGCACGGCCGAGGCCCGGCCGAAGACCTCTGCCACCGCGCGGCCGTGAGCGCGACGCTCCACATACCGGTCTGGCTGGATCTTGCGGCGGTGGCGACCGGCGCACTCTCCGGAACCGTCACCGTCACCCGCCACCGCGATCGCATCGACGCGATCGGGGTGGCGGTCATCGCCATAGCCACCGGTCTCGGCGGCAGCATGCTGCGAGACATCGTGCTCGGCCAACTCCCAGCAGCACTGCGCAGCGACCGCTATCCGGTCGTGGCATTGCTGGCCGCTGCCGCGGGCATGAGCTTCGCGCCGCTGCTCGTGCGCGCGACGACGCTCCTCGCCGTACTCGATGCGGCGGCGCTCGGCATGTATCTGGCGCTGGGAATCACCAAGGCGCAGGCCATGGGACTCGGAGCCACCGCTGCGGTCCTGGTCGGGGTCCTCGCCTGCACGGGCGGCGGAGTCGTGCGCGACATGCTGCTCGGTGATCCGGTCGGCCTGGTCCGGGTCGGATCCTGGTACGTCACGGCCGCTCTCGGGGCGGCCGGGGTGTTCCTGCTGTGCCAGCCTCGAACCGGGCTCACCGTCGCCACGGCGGCCACCGTCGTGACCGCCTTCGGATTGCGGTCCGCCGCATTGCGGTGGCGGTGGTCGACCCGGGCCGTCGGGCAGCTACACCTCCGCGGGTAGCCGCTACTTCCGGGCCGTGGTCGACCGCTCGAGCACCAGTTCCACGGCGTCCGCGACGGCCGTGTGGCCGCCGGTGAGTTCGATGATCTGCCGGTTGAGGGCCGGGCGGTGCAGGGCCACATCGATGAAGGCGGCCACGTCGTCGCGGCGGACATCGCCGTACTCGAGCGCGAGTCCGGCCGCGACCAGGCCGGTTCCGGGTTCGTCGCGCAGCGCGCCGGGGCGGATGATGAGCCAGTCCAGGTCGGTGCCGACCAGGTAGGCGTCAGCGGTCTTCTTCACCCGCATGTAGTGCTCGAAGCCGGCGCTGGTCTCGCGGTCGCGGCCCGCGTCGGGGAACACCGAGACCAGGACGAAGCGGGCGACACCGGCGAAGCGGGCGGCGTCTGCGGCTTTTTCCAGACCGCGGCCGTCGATGAGGCTGGTCTGGTCCATGCCGGTGCCGTGCGCGCCCGCGGAGAAGACGATGGCGTCGTGGCCGTGGAATTTGGCGGCCAGGTCGTCGACCGAGTCGGCGATCAGGTCGCCGGGCACCGGGGTGGCGCCGGTCGCGGCGATGATCTCGGCCTGCGCCGGGCCGCGGTGCATGCCGGTGACCTCGTCACCGCGGGCGGTGAGCAGGGTCGCCAGGCGGCGGCCGATGCCGCCGGCCGCGCCGATCTGGAACACCTTCACGATGACTCCTCTCATAGGCGGTACCGGTCCAGCCTCCCACCCCGGCGCGGTGGTGGCACGCAGGCATTTCGGGCCCGTGTCGAGAAAGTTTCCGGACCCTGGATCGCTGGGACGGAAGTGCGCCTATTCTTGCGAATGTCTCTGCCGCCGACCGTTTCTCCGCCGGTAGCGTTATCCGTATCGGTCGACGGTGTCCGGTGATACGGGATGTGGTGTGCAGTGTGGGATTTCGAAGTTTCGCCCGGGCAGTCCATCGGCGAAACGGTGTTGCAGGAACTGCGGGAGCGGGCCGCCTCGGAGGGAGTCGCGCTACGGGTAGGGGTGGTTGTCGAGCACAATGACTCGGTGCTGATGCTCGAGCACGAGGAGCACGTCGAAGGGCGCAGTCCGCTGCACCTACCGGGCACTGTCGTGCGCCCGGGCGAGTCGCTGGCCAGCGCGGTGGTGCGGGCGGTGCGCGAGGAGACCGGTCTGGCGGTCACCGATATCGTGCGCCACCTCGGCAGCTTCGACTACCTGTCCAGCGCCGGGAAGCCGGTGCGCCGGGAGCATTTCGCCGCGGTGGTGGCCAGCGCCGGACCGGTGCGGGTGACCAACTACGCCGAATACCGGTGGGTGCCGCTGACCGGGGACCTGCCGGTCACCTCGTCGATCCGGCGCATCCTCACGACCTATCAGGAGTAGCCGGGTCCGCGCCGCGCCCGAGATACGACAGGGCCTGCGCGGCAACATGATCACGCAGGCGTGCCACCGCGGGAGTCGGGCGGTGGCCGCCCGAGACCAGGCCGATGCTGCGGTCCCGCGCATCGGCCAGCGTCACGCGTGACAGGCCCGGGTGGGCGACCTCCGGGGCGGGCAGCACCGCGATGCCGAGATTCTGGGCGACCAGGGCGCGCAGCGTCTCGAACTCGGTGATCTCGAAGCCGACGCGCGGGGTGAATCCGGCCTCGGCGCACCAGGAGTCGACCAGGCGACGCAGATGGTAGGTCGGCGGGTTGGCGATGAACGGCTCGTCGGCCAGTTCGGCGAGTTCGACCTCGGTGCGGGTTGCCAGCGGGTGGGCGTCGGCTACGTACAGGTGCAGGCGCTGGTGGCCGAGGATGATCGCGGGCAGGTCGTCGGGGGCCGGGATGGTGACGGCCAGATCCAGGCGGCCGTCGCGGACCATGTCGGTCAGGGCGCTGCCGTGAGCCTGCACGAGGTGTAGGCGGATGCGGGGTGCGCCCGCGTGGAAATCGGCCAGGAGTGACGGGATGCTGACCGGGCCGAGGGTGAACGGGAAACCGAAGCGGACCAGGCCGCTGTCGGGGTCGGCGTCGCTGCGGACCACGTCGACGGCGTCGCTGAGGGCCTGGACCAGGCCGCGGGTGCGTTCGTGCAGTTCCTGACCGGCGGCGGTGAGGGCGATGCGGCGACCGACCGGTTGGAAGAGTTTCACACCGACCGCCTGCTCGACCGCCTTCAACCGGCGACTCACCGATGATTGCGATACGCCCAGGAGCTGCGCTGCGTGACGTGCCCCTCCCCCGCGGCCGCGTCGAACGCCGCGAGTAGCGGGATCAGGGCCTCCACCTGCGACGACGGCAATTCATCCATATTCGGATCATAATCGCGCGGAATGAACATTGGACGGATGGATACGTCCGGCGTGACGATGACGGAGTACCCGCCGACCAGGAGGTCACGCAGATGGACGAGCACACCGCACCCACCGAAACCCTCACGGACACAGAGATTCTCGACGTCGTACTGATCGGCGGCGGCATCATGTCGGCCACTCTCGGCGCGATGATCGCGGCGCTGCGACCGGATTGGTCCATAATCCTGGTGGAGCGGCTCGACCGGGTCGCGGCCGAGAGCTCCGATCCGTGGAACAACGCGGGCACCGGGCACTCAGGCCTGTGCGAACTCAACTACATGCCGGATCCGGGCGACGCGGGCAAGGCGGCCGAGATCGCGTCGATGTTCGCGATGTCACGGCAGTTCTGGGCGGGACTGGCCGAGCGGGGCGCGCTGGCCGATACCGGATTCGTCACGGCGACACCGCATATGGATGTGGTGTTCGGCGATCGGGATGTCGCCTATCTGCGCCGGCGATTCGAGACCCTGCGCGCACTGCCCGCGGTCGCGGCCATGGAGTACAGCGAGGATCCCGCCGTCATCGCGGACTGGGCTCCCCTGCTCATGGCTGGCCGGGACCCGGGGCAACCGGTGGCCGCCACCCGGTTCGAGGCGGGCACCGACGTCGATTTCGGGGCGCTGACCGGGTCGCTCGTGCGAGCCATGACCGACGCGGGCGCGCAGGTGCGCACCGGTCACGAGGTGAAGGGACTGCGTCGCGACGCCGACGGGATCTGGACCGTGACGGGACGGGATCGGAACGGCAACCGGCGCTTCACCATCCGCGCCCGTTTCGTGTTCGTGGGAGCGGGCGGATACGCGCTGAAGCTGCTCCAGCGGGCCCGCGTCCCCGAGGTGCGCGGTTACGGCGTGTTCCCGGTCGGCGCGCAGTTCCTGCGCACCGACAACCCCGAGGTCGTGGCCCGGCACGAGGCGAAGGTCTACAGCCAGGCTCTGCTGGGCGCTCCCCCGATGTCGGTGCCGCACTTGGACAAGCGCAATGTCGGCGGTGAGTCGTCGCTGCTGTTCGGCCCCTACGCGACGTTCAGCACTAGGCTGCTCAAGCACGGCAGACTGATCGACCTGTTCACCACGCTGCGGCTGACGAACATCGTGGTGCTGGTGGCGGCGGGACTGCAGAATCTGCCGCTGGTCCGCTATCTGATCGGCGAGCTGCTCGCGACCCGGCGGCGCAAGTTCGCTGAGCTGCAACGCTTCTACCCCGATGCCGATCCGGCCGACTGGTATCTCGTCCAGGCCGGACAACGCGCGCAGCTGGTGAAGCCCGACCTCGACCGGGTGGGTGTGCTGACCATGGGCACCGAACTGGTCACCGGCGCCGACGGCACGATCGCGGGCTTGCTGGGCGCGTCCCCCGGCGCGTCGACCGCTCCCGCGATCATGATCGAGCTCCTCGAACGGTGCTTCCCGCAGCAGCGTTCGGACTGGCAGCCGGGCCTGCGGCAGCTGGTGCCGGGCTACGACGAGGGCTCGAACTCCCAGAGCACGGGCCCCGACGCCGCGGTGGGGATCGAGAAGTAGCTGTGATGATCGGCCGGATCGACCACGACGATGTGCGCGCCGTCGGCCAGGTGCTCGGCCCCGATCGGAGCCGGGTGCCCGGTGCGGGCGTCGAACGCACTGACCCAGCCGCTCTCGGCGGCTATATAGATGCGCTGCGCGCCGGGATCGTAGGCGAGTACGTCGGGGGTCCGGCCGACGCTGTTCCGGTCGGTGACAGCGTGTTTCGCCAGATCGACCGTGACGAGCGTGGCGTTGTCCTCGCAGCCGACGAACATCAACCGCCGAGCCGTGTCCAGCGCCTGACCGTGCGGCCCCGAGCAGCCGGGCGTCGGAATGCGGTCGGTGACCGACAGCGCGCCGGGGTCGACGACCGCCAGATCGCCTCGGCCCTGCACCGCCACGATCATGTGGTCGGGACCCGGGTCGTAGACGACATTGCCGACCTGGCCGCCCAGAGTGACCGTGCCGCGGGACTTTCCGGTGTCGGCGTCGACGACCGACTCGCTGCCCGCGCGCTCATTGGTGGTCCAGACCGCGTCGCGCACCGGGTCGTAGGCCAACCCGTCCGGATACCTCCCGGTCGGCGCGGTGAACAGCACCGACCCGCTGTCCTCGTCCAGGGCGACGAGCTGATCACGCCCGGTCACCGTCGCGTACACCCGGCGCTTCTCCGGAACGACCAGCACGCCATGGACATCCGGGGTATCGGCGATCGTGCGCACCACGCGGTGCGCGCGGACGTCGACCTCGACGATCTCGCCGGCCCCCATATGCGCCAGGAACAGCAGCCCACGACCGGAATCCAAGCTCGCGTAATCGAATCGGGCCGAGCCGCCCGGCAGGGCCACCTGGGCGACCTTCCGCAGCTGCAGCGCTCCGCCGGTCGTGTCCGGGCCGGATGAGCAGCCCGCGACCAGTGCGATCGCGGTCAGCGCCCACCCGGCTCGTCTCGACCACATCCGGCTCACCTCACGCGGGTCAGCAGACGCCGCGGAACAATGCGGCGGCCGCGTCGGCGGCGGGCTCGATCAGCCGGGGATCGTCGTAGAAGTCGATCTGGCCGACCGAGTCCAGCCACAGCTCCGATTTCGGGGATGCCACTCCAGCGTAGAACTTGTGCGCCCACGGCGGGACCAGGGCGTTCTCCGAGTGCACCAGCAGGAACGGCACCGACAGCCGGGCCGCCGCCTCCTGGGCGTCGAAACCCGCGGTGTGCTCGAAGGATTCGACGGCGAAACCGTTCGTGTAGTTGGGGACCACGCCGCGCGGGGTGCCGTAGTACTCGAACGCCTCGGTCAGGGGCATGGCCACATCGCCGTTGTCGGCGGCCACCGCCGGGATGGTCTCGACCTCGCCGGTCGCGAGACGGCGCTCCCGAGCCAGGCGGCCGCGCTCGACCACCGCCGGATCGGCCGGGTTGGCGGCCGCGTCGGCGTACACGCCCGCGACACCGGCGAAGGCGCGCAGTCTCGGGTCGTCGGCGACCGCGCGGGCCATGTAGCCGCCACCGGCGCAGACGCCCAGTGCGACCACGGACTTACCGGTGAAACGCGCGTCCGCTTCCAGCGCCGAGACGGCGGCGCTGATGTCGGCGGCCTTGCCCAGCGGGTCCTCCAATTGCCGCGGCTCCCCGGTGCTCTCGCCGAAGGTCCGGTGGTCGAAGGCCAGGGCCGCGAACCCGCGGCGCGCCAGCGCCTCGGCGTAGACGCCCGCCGCCTGCTCCTTGACGGAGGTCAGCGGGCCGGTCGTGACCACCACACCGGTGGGCTCGCCCTCCGGCAGATATAGCATGCCGACCAGTCGGTCTCCGGCGCGGGTGAAAGTGAACGGAACTGTGCTGACAGTCATCTGGTGCTCTCGTCCTCGAAGTCGTCGCATTACGGTGAAACAAGACGGTAGGCGCGGACCCACGCCACCGATAGAAGGCACTTCGAAGTGCCCTTCCGAACGGAGGCGCGATGGACCTGGTGATCCCCGACGTACTCGAGGAATCCTGCACCACCCGCCAGGCCCTCGAACGCCTGGCCGCCAAATGGCGAATCCTGCTCATCTACGCCCTGCTCGACGGCGCCCAGCGCCCGGCCGCGCTGCGCCGCCGCCTGCCCGGCATCACCCAGAAGGTGCTCACCGAAACCTTGCGCGGCATGGAATCCGACGGGCTCGTCGAACGCCACGTCTTCAAGGAGACCGCCCCGCAGCACATCGAGTACTCCCTCACCGAACTCGGCAAGTCGCTGCAGACCCCGCTCGCCGCCATCTGCGCCTGGGGCGCCGACCACCCGTGACCGAAAGGTCGGCGCACCACACGCAGGCCGTCGAGGATGAACAGGCCCTGATCCGATAAATCGATGGGCCCCAACGGTTTCACGTTGGATTCGAGATCCCGCTCGGTGTCGGTGACTCGGGTATCGGCATTGCTACTCCTCGTGAAGGTCGAGCAGCCGCACGATCGCGCCGGCCGCCCACTGCTGATATTGCACATCACTCCACCCGCTGACCGCGGTGAGGAGCCGGTAGATCTCATTGCTGAATACCGACTGGACCGCATCGGTTTCCAGCTCGGTCAACGGCCGCCCGGCCGCCGCGGACACCAGTGCGGTGCGCGAGATGCGTTCCTGTGCACGGCTTCTCGTGTCCAGTTCGGCGAGTTCCGCGTTTATGCGGGCCGCGCTGTCGAGGACCCGGCGCAGTTCGGCGGTGCGCCGGTAGTTCCCGACGATGACCTCCGCCAGCGTGGCGACGCGGGTCGCGAGCGGACCCTCCCCCACGCCGAACCACTCGTCGAGTGTGATCTGCGCGTCGTCGCAGACCACCGCGATGTCGAGGACGGTCTCGAGCAGCGCGGTTTTGTTCCCGACGCTCGCGTACACGGTCTCCACCGAACATCCCGCTGCGCGGGCGACATCGCGCATGGACGTGCCCTCCCAGCCGCGCTCGATGAACAGTCGCGTGGCGACCTCGACGACCTGCTGCCGGGTCCGCGCCGCCGTCTCCTGACGGAGCGGCGACTCGTAGCGGCGGGGCTTGGCAGGTGGCACACCAAAAGTATGGAACGGCTAGGTATTCAACACAAGACTGTTCCAGTTATTTACCACAGAACCGCCGATTGACAGGTTGCGCCATGTTCGCCAGTGACCCTCCCATTGAGGGTTCAGAGCTCGAGAGAGATCAGCTCTCGATCTGGTCTCGACTCACCGCTCTGTAATTTTCACGACTAAAATACGCAAATATCGCAGGTCAAACCCCATGAACCAACGCTCGCCCATACGGATCACACGCTGTGAGGCACAACCTTTTCCAACATTTTGATCAATAAACCGACTGGTTGCGGCAACGCGGCGCAGAATCATCATGGACAGTCGCTTTTCAAGTAGGGAAGGTCGACATGGCGTCAGTCGACACTGCGATCAAGGGCATACTGGACAGTTTTCCGGGAGGTCGGAGGGTGATTCGGGGGTCGGGGTGGACGCGATGTAGCGAACGAATGCCGGGCACGCGCCGACGTTGGAACATACGAACCGGTTGGTACTCGCTGTAATGATCTCGGTGGCAGACCCGACGTACACAGCAATGCGGGTGTCGGAGTCACACCCTGCCGCCATATTCCATGGTCCCCGGACCGGGCGCGTGTGAGCGTATCCACAACCGGCCCTCGGGCGTTTTGAGTTCCCGACATGACGTTGTTTGCTGGAGGTCGAAATGCGCCAATTGCACAGTGGCATCGGAAGCAATCCTGATCAGCCAGAATCGTTGCCAAGCGGCACATTTCATTCATCACACGAGGTCTTTCCGCTGACATCCGCGCAGCGGGGAATCTGGTTCGCCCAGCATCTCGCGGTCAACACACCCATATCCGTCGCCCAATACGTCGAGATCGTCGGCGAATTGGACGCCGAACTCCTGGCCGAAGCCTGCCGAACGGCAGGTCGGGAGTTCGGGTCGGGGCATACTCGTCTGATCGAGATCGACGGCGAGCCATTCCAGTACGTCGACGCCGAGAACGGCGCCTCGGTGTGGGTCGAGGACTTGCGACAGGAAGCCGATCCGGTGGCGACGGCGCATCGCAGAATGACCGAGGACTATTCCGCGCCTCTGGATCTCGTGCGCGACTCCCTGGTGACCGCCATCATCTTCCAGGTTGGCGACGACCATTACCTGTGGTATCAGCGCGCGCACCACATCGCGCTCGACGGGTTCGCGGCGGTGACCATGCTGCACCGCATGACCGAGCTGTACAACGCATGGATCACGTCCGCGGAGCCCCCGGCGTGCCTGGCCCAGGACCTGCGGCTGGTCGCCGAACAAGATCTCGCGTACCGCGATTCGACGCGGATGGAGAACGATCGCGCCCACTGGATGGAGCACCTGGCGGGCGCACCGGCGGTCGCCAGTCTGGCGGCCCACGTCAACAAGCCCACCATTCATCCGACGCTCGTCAGCACCGAACTCGCCGACGACACCGCGCATCTGCTCGACACCGTCGCGCTCGACCACGACAAGAGCGTCACCCCGATCATCGTCGCCGCATTCGCGGCCTATCTGGCGAGAATGACCGGCAACGACGAAGTTCTCCTGAGCCTGCCCGTGTCGGGCCGGCATTCCGCGGTATTGCGGCGTTCGGGCAGCATGGTGGCCAATGTGGTCCCGTTGCGCATCCGGGTCGCGGATCGCACCGTCGGCGAACTGATAGCGGCGGTGAAAAGCGAATTGACGAGCGCCCTCCGGCGGCAGCGGTATCGCCAGGAGGACATATTCCACGATATGGGAATCGCGCGCGACGAGGCCGCCTCGTTCGGCCCCGCCGTGAATCTCATGATGGTGGAGAACGAAGTCGTCCTGGGCGAGACGACGGGCCGTTTGCACGTGCTCACCTCCGGCCCCACCTCCGACCTTTTCGTCAACATCTACCCGGGCGCGGGCAAAGAGAGCACGCTGATCGACTTCCAGGGGAATCCGAATTCCTACAGCCACGACGAACTCGCCGGTCACCATCGGCGATTCCAGATGTTCCTGCACGAATTCCTGGCAGGCGGATCCGACTGCCGGGTCGGCGGTCTGCCGCTGCTCGACGTCCGGGAACGCGACGAGCT